>JAFVHO010000100.1 GCA_017474485.1 Prevotella sp. | reverse complement strand
TCAGTGGGGTACACCATACTTCCTCGCTTGGACGACAACGCCATGGACACTGGCTGCCAACTCAGCCCTCTGTGTAGGTCCGAAGATTGACTACGTGGCTGTGCAGACTTACAATCCTTATACCGCCGAACCCATCACCATTGTGCTGGCTGAGGCTCGTCTGAATGCCTATCTGCCCGCTGAGGGTGCTATCACCGACGGTGGTGAACTGCCCGAATATAAGAAAGGTGAGAAGCTGATTCCTTATCGCATCGTGGCCCGCTACAAAGGTACCGACCTCGTTGGCATGGAATATGAACAGCTGATGCCCGCCATCAAACCTATGGGCGATGCCTTCAAAGTGATTCCCGGTGACTACGTGACTACCGACGACGGTGCTGGTATCGTACATATTGCTCCTAACTTTGGTGCTGACGACGCCTTCGTAGCCAAGAAAGCCGGTATCTGTCCGATTGTACTGATTGACAAGAAGGGTCAGGAGCGTCCGGTTGTGGACCTACAGGGTAAGTATTTCGTCATTGAGGATCTCGACCCTGAGTTCGTTAAGAACTATGTCAACGTCGATGAATGGAACAAGTTTGCAGGCCGTTACGTGAAGAACGCCTACGACGAGACACTGACTGACAAGGACGAGACGCTGGATATCAGCATCTGCATGGACCTGAAGGCTCAGAATAAGGTGTTTAAGATTGAGAAGCACGTCCACAACTATCCGCATTGCTGGCGTACCGACAAGCCTGTGTTGTACTATCCGTTGGACAGCTGGTTTATCAAGTCTTCTGCTTGTAAGGAGCGCATGTCTGAGCTCAACAAGACCATCAATTGGCAGCCTGAGTCAACGGGTACAGGTCGCTTCGGCAACTGGTTGGAGAACCTGAACGACTGGAACCTCTCTCGTTCACGCTTCTGGGGAACTCCGCTTCCTATCTGGCGTTCAGAGGACGGCGAAGAAATCTGCATCGGCAGTGTTGAAGAACTGTACAACGAGATGGAGAAGGCCGTAGCTGCTGGCTTCATGAAGAGCAATCTGCTGAAAGATCAGGGCTTTGTACCTGGCGATATGAGCAAGGAAAACTACGACAAGATTGACCTGCACCGTCCGTATGTGGACTATATCGTGCTGGTTAGCGAGAGTGGCAAGCCCATGAAGCGTGAGACTGACCTGATTGACGTGTGGTTCGACTCTGGTTCGATGCCTTATGCTCAGGTACACTATCCGTTTGAAAATGCCGAACTCATCGACAAGAACATTGCTTTCCCCTGCGACTTCATCAACGAGGGTGTCGACCAGACGCGTGGATGGTTCTTTACCTTGCACGCCATCGCTACGATGATTTTTGATAGCGTAGCCTTTAAGAACGTTATCTCTTCGGGTCTTGTGCTCGATGCCAAGGCAACAAGATGTCAAAGCATGTGGGTAACGTGGTGAATCCGTTTGAGATGATTGATAAGTACGGTTCTGATGCCGTGCGCCTGTATATGATGACAAACAGCGAACCTTGGGACAACCTGAAGTTCGACCCAGAGGGTGTCGCTGAAATCAGCCGTAAGTTCTTTGGCACCTTATATAATACATACTCGCTCTTTGCGATGTATGCCAACGTGGATGGCTTTGACCCCGAGTGTGTTGCGACTCAATCACTACAATACATTCCCGTCAGCGAACG
>JAFVHO010000099.1 GCA_017474485.1 Prevotella sp. | reverse complement strand
TATTTTTATGTCATCATTTATTGCAGACAAGATTGTGATGGACGGCCTGACTTTCGACGACGTCCTGTTGATTCCCGCTTATTCTGAAGTGCTGCCCAAGACGGTAGAGTTGAAAACCCGTTTCTCTCGTCATATCGAGCTGAACGTGCCTTTTGTGACGGCAGCTATGGATACTGTTACAGAGAGTCAGATGGCTATTGCCATTGCTCGTGAGGGCGGTATTGGTGTGATTCACAAGAATATGTCAATCGAGAACCAGGCTCGTGAGGTTGCTATTGTGAAGCGTGCTGAGAATGGTATGATCTACGACCCTGTAACGATTCGTCGTGGTTCGACCGTGAAGGATGCGCTTGATATTATGTCGGAGTATCATATTGGAGGTATCCCCGTAGTAGATGAAGATAACCGCCTGGTTGGTATTGTCACCAATCGTGACTTGCGTTTTGAGCGCCGTTTGGATCGTAAGATTGATGACGTGATGACAAAGGAGAATCTGGTGACCACTCATCAGCAGACCGATTTGTCAGCTGCCGCCCAGATTCTGCAGGAGAACAAAATTGAAAAGTTGCCTGTTGTCGATAAGGACAACCGTTTGGTAGGCCTTATCACATATAAAGACATCACCAAGGCCAAAGATAAGCCTATGGCTTGTAAGGACGACAAGGGTCGTCTGCGTGTGGCTGCTGGTGTCGGCGTGACTTTTGACACGCTGGAGCGTATGCAGGCTTTGGTCAATGCCGGTGCCGATGCTATCGTCATTGATACGGCTCATGGCCATTCCAAGGGTGTGGTAGATAAGCTTCGCGAGGCTAAGCTGTCGTTCCCTGATATTGATATTGTCGTAGGTAATATCGCTACAGGTGCTGCCGCTAAGATGCTGATGGACAATGGTGCCGATGCCGTAAAGGTTGGTATTGGTCCGGGTTCTATCTGTACGACTCGTGTCGTTGCAGGTGTAGGTGTTCCTCAGTTGAGTGCTGTTTATGATGTCTATAGTGCACTGAAGGGTACTGATGTACCTCTGATTGCCGATGGTGGCTTGCGCTATTCCGGTGATATTGTCAAGGCTCTGGCTGCCGGCGGTTCTTGCGTCATGATTGGTTCATTGGTTGCTGGTACGGAGGAGAGTCCTGGCGATACAATTATCTATAATGGACGTAAGTTCAAGTCATATCGTGGCATGGGTTCACTGGAAGCTATGGAGCACGGTTCAAAAGACCGTTATTTCCAGGCAGACACCAAGGATGTGAAGAAACTGGTGCCAGAGGGTATTGCCGGTCGTGTACCTTATAAAGGAACCGTTCAGGAGGTTATCTATCAGATGGTCGGTGGACTGCGTTCTGGTATGGGCTACTGTGGTGCGCCCACCATCGAAAAGTTACATGAAGCTAAGTTCACCCGTATCACCAATGCTGGCGTTAACGAGAGCCATCCTCATGATATCACTATCACCAGTGAGGCTCCCAACTATAGTCGTCCCAATGACTAAAAAGGTAAAAAGGTAAAAAGGTAAAAAAGTAAAAAATGTTTTTAAATAGATTGATTAAAAAAGGTGTAAAAGGCAAGGTGGAAAGGTTTTTACCTTTTTACCTTTTTACCTTTTTACCTTTGTCAGCAGTTGCACAATCCGATCCCATCATTATGACAGTGGCTGGGGTTGATGTGCCACGTTCTGAGTTTGAGTATTCGTACAATAAGAACAATACTGATGGCGTTATTGACAAGAAGACGATAGAGGAGTATGTAGACCTCTTTGTCAATTACAAGTTGAAGGTACAGGCGGCTCTGGATGCCAAATACGACACGTTGACATCGTTCAAGACGGAGTTTGCCCAGTATCGTGACCAACAGATATTGCCAACGTTTGTCACTGATGTCGATATGTTGGAAGAGGCTCATAAGGTGTATGATCAGACGAAGGAGAGTATCGGTCCTGACGGATTGGTAAGTGCTGCCCATATCTTAATTCTAATGTCCCAGAAGGCAACTGAAGAACAACAGCGTGATGCCAAGCGTCGTATCGACTCGGTATATACCGCTTTACAGGCTGGTGCCGACTTCGAGGCTTTAGCCAAACAGGTGTCTCAAGACCCGGGCTCTGCCCGTCGGGGCGGTTTGTTAGGCTGGTTCAGTCGTCATCAGATGATTAAGGAGTTTGAGGATGAGGCTTTTGCCTTACAGCCTGGTCAGATGAGCAAACCTTTCCAGTCGCCTTATGGTTGGCATATCATTCTGATGAAGGAGCGTAAGCAGTTAGAACCATTCGATTTCCATCGCGAGAACATTATGAAGTATATTGAGCAGCGTGGCATCCGTAACGCTATTACGGAGCGCAAGCTGGAGGCGATGGTGAAAGCTTCCGACAGTCTAAAGACACGCAATATGTTCATTGAAGAGCGTACTGACTCGTTGTCGCAGGTTGATCCTGAGATGCGCTATCTCATCAAGGAGTATCACGATGGTCTGCTGCTTTATGAAATCAGTAATCGTACTATTTGGGAGAAAGCTGCCAAGGATGAGGAGTCGCTTGCACTCTATTTTAAGAAAAACAAGAAAAAGTATCAGTGGGATGAACCTCGCTTCAAGGGTATGGCCTATCATGTCAAGCAACAGAGTGATGTGAAGGCTGTGGCCAATTGCGTCAAGAAACTGAAATTCGAGGCTTGGAACGAAGCACTTCGTACCACCTTCAATGGCGACTCTATCATTCGCATCCGTGTCGAGAAGGGATTGTTCAAGAAAGGTGATAATGCTTTGATTGACCGTGAGTGCTTTAAGGTTGCCGATGCCAAAGTGGATAGTGTCAAGGGCTATCCGATTGACGCTGTCTATGGTAAAATGCTGAAGAAACCGGAGGACTATACGGATGTGCGTGGTCAGGTGACTGCCGACTTGCAGGATGAGATGGAACGTTTCTGGGTTGCAGACTTGCGCAAAAAGTATACCTTTACGATTAATGAGAATGTTTTAAAGACTGTCAATAAGCATGAATAAAAGAATTCTTGTCATACTCGTCTCTCTGTTTTCACTGTTTTCACTGGTGAAAGCGCAAACCGACTCCATCGGAACGATTGTTGACGAGGTGATATGGGTTGTCGGTGACGAGGCTATCTTGAAGTCTGATGTGGAGGCCATGCGTATTCAAGGTCAACAGGAAGGCATGCAGTGGAAAGGTGACCCCGATTGTGCCATCCCTGAGCAGATTGCCGTGCAGAAGTTGTTCCTGAATCAGGCTATTATTGATAGTATCGAGGTGACTGAATCCGAAATATCGCAAGGCGTAGAACAGTATCTGGAGAATATGATTAACGTGATAGGTTCGCGCGAGAAACTGGAAGAGTATCATAAGAAGAATATCAGCCAGATTCGTGCTGACCTGCGTGAGTCCTATCGTGAGCGCCAGATGGTGCAGGGTATGCAGCAGAAACTGGTTAAGGACTTGGCGGTGACACCTGCAGAGGTTCGTCGTTTTTTCAAGGACCTGCCGCAGGATAGTATTCCTTTTGTTCCTACTGAGGTCGAAGTTCAGATTATTACCCAACAGCCCCGTATTGACCAGGAAGAAATCAACCGTGTCAAAGAGGAACTGCGTGATTATACCAACCGCATCAATAAAGGTGATGCTTCTTTCCAGACGTTGGCGCGACTGTATTCGGAGGACCCTGGTACGGCTCGTCGTGGCGGTGAACTTGACTATACCGGCCGTGGTATGCTTGACCCAGCCTTTGCTAATGTGGCTTTTGGATTGACTGATCCTAAGAAGGTGTCGAAGATCGTCGAGTCAGAATTTGGCTACCATATTATTCAGCTGATAGATAAGCGAGGTGATAAGATTAAGGTGCGTCATATCCTGCGAAAGCCTGTCGTCAGTGATGATGCTATCCAGAAGGCTTTGTCGCGTCTGGATACCGTAGCCACGTCTATTCGTCAGGGAGAAGTTCCTGAGATGCTGAAAATATTCATCAATCCTGAGAAACCGATAGAGAAGTTTACCTTTGAGGATGCCGTCTCTGTATTTTCTGACGATAAGGACACCCGAAACAATAACGGTTTGATGTTCAATGTCACTCAAGAGGGACAGCGTACCTCGCGCTTCAAGTTGGCCGATCTGCCTGCAGAGGTTGCTAAAGTCGTTGATACGTTGCAGATTGGAGGTGTTTCACAACCTTTTCAGATGATTAACGAACGTGGTAAGACTGTTTGTGCTATCGTGAAACTGAAGAATCGTACCGAGGGACATAAGGCTACTATTACCGAGGATTTCCAGGTGATGAAGAATTTGGTTTTGGCAAAACGTCGTGAAGAGGTCCTGCATGACTGGGTTGTCAAGCGCATCAAATCTACTTATGTTCGTATTAACGACCGCTATCGTAACTGCAATTTTGAATACGAAGGGTGGGTTCGGTGAGATGGCTGATGTAAGAGGTAAGATGTAAGAGGGATGAAGAAGGCTACGTTGTTTGTCATGCTTTTCGCTTTGTTGCTGACAGCATTCGCTATGCAGCCGGCCAAGAAGCGTACACCTCGTAAGACGGTGGAAGACAAGCGTGTCTACCTGGTTCACTCTGACAATCTGCACTACGACCAGTTTCGTAACAATGATGCTACGATTCTGCATGGTAATGTCCATTTCCGTCATGCCGGTGCTAACCTCTACTGCGACAGTGCTCATTTTTATGAGCAGTCCAATAGCTTTGAGGCTTTTGGCCATGTCAAGATGACACAGGGCGATACGCTTCGTCTCACCAGCGACTATGCCTATTATGATGGCAATGCCCAGTTGGCGCAGGCTCGTTACAATGTTGTTCTAAAGCATCGTAAGTCGACGCTCTATTGCGACTCCCTCGACTATGACCGTATGTATAGCTTCGGCAATTTCTTCGAAGGCGGAAAACTCGTCGATGGTACAGCAGTGCTGACGTCTGACTGGGGGGAATACCATACCGATACGAAGATGGCGATGTTTTACTATGACGTTCGGTTGCGCGACAAGAAGTTCTATCTGACGACTGACTCCCTCTTCTATGACACCCGAACGTCGCGTGCCCATATCGTCGGTCCGTCGAATATCACGTCGGGTGGCAGCCACATCTATAGTGAGGATGGCTACTACAATACGAAGACTGAACAGTCGGAGCTTTTCGGCCGTTCTGTCATGAAGGATGGTGGCAAGACACTGATTGGCGACAGCGTTTACCATAATGCCAAGACAGGACTTAATCATGCTTACAATAACGTGATCTATACCGACTCTGTCAATAAGAACATGTTGACGGGCGACTATGCTGAATACAATGACTCTACGGGGTATGCGATGGCTACCAATCGTGCGGTGGCTTACGATTTCTCTGAGAAGGATACGCTGTATATGCATGCTGATACCTTCAAGATTTTTACATTTAACATCCGTACCGATTCTGTCTATCGCAAGGTACATGCTTATAATAAGGTACGAGCCTACCGCCGTGATGTGCAGGCCGTGTGCGACTCATTGGTCTACTCCTCACTTGACTCCTGTATGTATATGTATCGCGACCCGATTGTGTGGAATATGGGACAGCAACTCACTGGTGAGGAGATACGGGTGTATATGAAGGACTCTACCATTGATCATGCCCATGTCATCAGTCAGGCATTCTCGATTCAGATGCTTCATGACTCTGTACACTTCAACCAAATTTCATCGAAGGATATGAAAGCGTTCTTCGAGAAAGGTGAGATGCGTGAAGCACAGGCTATCGATGATGTGCTGATTATCTATTATCCTATTGATGAGGCTGATTCCTCATTGATTCTGCTGAATTATCAGGAGACATCCTTGGCGAAGCTGTTCTTTGAGAACCGTAAGCTGAAGCGTGCGTGGACCAATAAGTCGTCGGGCACGATGTATCCGATGACGCAGATTCCTCCTGACAAATATTTCCTGCCAGGTTATAACTGGTTCGATTATGTCCGTCCGGTTGACAAGGACGATATCTTTAATTGGCGTCCGAAGAAGGCCGGAACAGAACTCAAAGAACAAAAGCGGCGTACCCCTCCAGGTAAAAAGAATCGTAAGGAATGACCGATGTAATAGCTCTTCTGCCTGATAGCGTGGCCAACCAGATTGCTGCTGGTGAGGTCATCCAGCGACCAGCTTCCGTCATTAAGGAGTTGGTTGAAAATGCTGTTGATGCCGGTGCGAAGGTGATTAATGTATTGGTGGTCGATGCCGGTCGTACCTCTATCCAGGTGATAGACGATGGCTGTGGTATGTCCATGACGGATGCACGTCTGGCTTTTGAACGTCATGCCACCAGTAAGATTCGGCAGGCCGATGACCTCTTCTCACTTCATACCATGGGCTTTCGTGGCGAGGCATTGCCGTCTATCGCTGCTGTGGCACAGGTGGAGTTGCGTACCCGTCGACAGGAAGATGAGGTGGGTACCTGTCTGACACTGTCGGGTTCACATGTGGTAGGGCAGGAGCCTTGCTCATGTGCTGTGGGTTGTAGCTTTACGGTCAGCAATCTCTTCTTTAACGTTCCGGCTCGTCGTAAGTTCTTGAAGACCAATGCGACCGAACTCAATAATATTCTGACAGCCTTTGAACGTATTGTATTGGTATATCCTGAAATCAGCTTCACACTTCATAGTAATGGTCAGGAACTCATGAACCTGCGAAGCGGTTCGTTGCGCCAGCGCATCACCGATGTCTATGGTCGCCGCTATGGCCAGGATTTGTTGCCTGTTGGCGTAGAGACATCACTTTGTCGTATTACTGGTTTCGTTGCCAAACCAGAAGCTGCCCGTAAGAAGGGTGTCCATGAATGTTTCTTCGTCAATGGACGCTACATGAAACATCCGTATTTCCATAAAGCAGTGGCACAAGCCTATGATCGGTTGATTCCTTCGGGCGCGCATGTACCTTATTTTATATATTTTGAGGTGAACCCTGCCGATATCGATGTGAATATCCATCCTACGAAGACGGAAATCAAGTTCGAGAACGAACAACCTATATGGCAAATCTTGACGGCTGCCGTTCACGATGCCATTGGGCAGTTCTGCGAGATTCCACAGATAGACTTTGATACTGAAGGGAAGCCTGAAATTCCTGTGTACGACCCAACCATCTCTAGTCCTTCTAGTTTATCTAGTCCTTCTAGGATTCCCAGTGCCCCTACCTACAATCCCTTCCGTCAGAAACCTTCCAGCGACTGGCAACGCCTTTATGATGGATTACCGTCTGCTGAGAAAACGGAACAACCAGCTCCCTCTCTTTTCGAAGAGACCCCTCAGCCATCACCCGTCAGCCCTCAGCCTTCAGACATCGCGCCTCTCCACTATCAGTATAAAGGCCGTTATGTGATGACGGCTGTCAAATCGGGCTTGATGGTCATCGATCAGCATCGTGCTGATGTGCGTATTCGCTACGAACGCTATATGCGCCAGCTTACCGATGCACCATCGCAGACCCAGCGCCTGCTTTTTCCGGAGGCTGTAGACCTGACACCTGCTGAGGCTGCTTTGGTACCTGAGCTGTTGCCGTCACTTGCTGCCGTTGGTTTCGACCTGACACCATTGGGCCCCGTCAGCTATGCTGTTGCTGGTGTGCCAGCTGATATAGAGGGTGTCGACCCTGTTGGCTTGCTGCACGACATCTTGGCAGATGCTGCAGATACAGTAGATGCCTCAATGCTTAATTCTCAATTCTCAATTCTCAATTCAAAACTCGCCCTGACTTTAGCACGTAAGGCGGCTATTTCCTATGGTGAAATACTTTCAAATGATGAGATGGATACGTTGGTGAATCATTTGTTTGCTTGTAGCGATGTGAACCATACGCCCGACGGGAAAGTTATCCTTTCCATTTTACCACAAGAGGATATTGAGCGATTGATGGGATGATTTTTATGCTTTTTAACCCCTTTAAAACATTTTTTTTTCATTTTTTTTTAAAAAAAATCGATTTTTCTTGCGCAATATGGAAAAAATTCCTATCTTTGCACCGATTTATAGGCTTTAAGCCGTAACTATGTCGTGTGAGCAAACCAATAAAAAAAGTAATAATAAGATATAAGTTTTACAATATTAATTTAAAATTAAGTTCAATGAAAAAGAAAATCATTTATGGTTTACTCTTTGCGGTCGCAATGGTGACTGCTTCGAGTTCTTTCGTGTCTTGTAAGGACTACGAAGGTGACAATTATGCTGAACTGAGAGAAGAGAATGCCGATCTGAGATCGTATTTGAACGCTCAGATTGCAGCCATTAAGCAGTGTAACTGCGATCTTAGTAAGTATGTCCTTCTGACTGATCTTGCAAGCAGAGGGTATCTCACATCGGCTGATCTCGCAGGTTATGCTAAGTCCTCAGATCTTTCTTCTTATGTTAAAACCTCTGAGTTGGCTACTGCTATTAACAATAACAGTCAGACAATCATTGATGTGATTACGGCTGCAGGTTTTTCTAAGGACATTGATTTGAGCGGTTATGCAAAAACTTCTGACCTCGAAGGTTTCCTGAAAGCTTCTGATCTCGCGGGTTATGCAAAAACTTCTGATCTCGCGGGTTATGCAAAAACTTCTGACCTCGAAGGTTTCCTGAAGATGGCTGACCTTGTACAGCTCGGTGACAGTGTGAAGAAGGCTTATACTTGGGCTCTCTATTCATATACTCGTTTGGTAGCACAGGGCGACAGCCTGAAGGGTGCCTACGATTCTATTGCTGTTGTTCGTCAGGAAGCTTTTGATAATTTCGTAGCGGCCAAGAATCTGGCTGACTCTGCCATTAGCTTGGCTAATAAGGCTCTTGACTCTTGCAATATTGTTGATGCCAAGGTTGCTGACCTTGAGACGGCTATGATGAAGGCTGACGCAAAGCTGCAGTCTCAGATAGATTCTTTGTGCGAGAAGGTTGCTCAGAACGAGAAGGATATTAACAATATTCTGGGTACTTTGAAGAAGCAGATTTCTGGTGTAATCATTCAGGGTACTTATAGCCCCGTATTCGGTTATGGTAGTCTGCCTCTCGGCATCCAGACCAACATCTTGGCTGCTTATGTTGGTACGGCTCTTACAGATGTACAGTTCCCCTCAGCCATGAAATCTCATGAAAATAAGGATATTATTACAGAGGCTGATGTGGATTGGTTGGAAAGCTTAGGCGTAATGCCTGCTGCAGAGAATATTACTGCTGGACAGATTTTGATTAATGATGTAGAGGGTAATGCTGGTAAGATGTATCTGACTGTGAACCCCACCAACGTTGACTTCACCGGCACTGACTTTAAGCTTGTTAACAGCAAGGGCTATGAGTCTCTGATTCAGCTTTCTACTTTGGAGGCTTCTGATGAAGTGCTGACTTTCGGTTGGACTCGTGGTACAACTGTTGGTACAGAGTCTGCTAATGGTTTCTATGAGGTAACAGCTACTATTAAGAAGGATGATGCTCTGAAGATGCAGCCTGCAATTGACAAGGCTGGTTTCAAGGCAGCTGTTATGGAAGCTACCGATTGTCAAACTTGTACGTCTGTTAAGGATGTTGCCCGTGCTTTGTATAACAGCCTGGAGCCCACGCAGCGTTTTGGCGTGAAGGCAGAGTGGCAGGATCCTGTTGTTGATGGTAAGCGCAGTGTAACTTCTGCATTTGATATCGCCGCTATGAGCATCAAGCCTCTTGGCTTCGGCTTTAAGATTCCTGGTCAGGTGGCTAATATACCTAATCTCAAGAAGTTAATTGCTGAGGAGTATCACATTGATTTGACTCTTAACCCCATGATCATTACTGAATATGATAAGGTGGCTGGAACGTATAAATTTACGCTTGAATACAATGATGGTGCTGGTACTATTAAGAAACTTGACGTGACTCCTTTGTTTGAGAAGGTGTATGGTGAAGTTAATGCAAAATTTGTTGAATTCAATGAAGCTAATGATGATATCAACAAGAAGATTGACAAAGCCGCTGCTCTGGTTAACAACTACATCGATCGCGCTAACGGTTGGATTAGCCGTATCAATACCCTGCTCCAAAATGTTGGAAACGCCGTTCAGCCTGTGCTGATTTGGAGTGATGGTGAGAAAGCTGGTGAACTGGGTGGCTTCGTAAGCGCTAACTACGCTATAGGTACCGTTGTTCCTAAGGGTGGTCAGCTTGCTCTGATTCCTACTTCTTACTCTCTCGAGTTGTTTGCTCCTGCTTATAAGAAGAGTCTGATTGTAACCAACGCTTATAGGGGTGGTCTCTCTGCTCAGAGCGGTAAGGATGTTGAGTTGGTGGATGCTGTAAAGGCTCTTAACAATGATATTAAGGCTAAGGGCTTCGATGTATTCTCTGGCACCTCTCTGAAGAACCCGTACATCTTCAATTCTACGGGTTACGAGGGAATTACCTTCGAGATTGCTTACACAGCTGTTGACTACGAGGGTAAGATTGCCGGTCGTAAGTTCTACCTGACTGTAGGTGAATAATTCACGGAGTATTAACGGAATAAAAAACGAAAAAATATATAAGATTATGAAAATCAAGAAAATTTTTATGTCTTGCCTCTTGCTGGCTGGTGTACTGAGTGCATCGGCTCAGGAAGAGTATCCCAAGACCGTGTATGACCACAATCCCTATTGGTACATTCAGTTGCAGGGTGGTGCTCAGTACACACTGGGTGAGATTGACTTCAGTGATCTCATTTCTCCCAACGTACAGGTAGCTCTGGGTCGTCAGTTTACTCCTGTTTTCGGCGCTCGCCTTGCCGTTAATGCCTGGCAGAGCAAGGCAGGTATCGAAGCTGGTAACACTACTTACAAGTGGAATTGGAAGTATGTTGCTCCTGGTATCGATCTGACTTTCAATCTGTCTAACCTCTTCTGTGGTTTCAACCCCAATCGCATCTTCAACTTCAGCGTATTCGCTGGTGCTGGTGCAAACATTGGCTGGGATAACCAGATTAATGATATCAATGCTGCCGCTGCTGCTCTTTATCCTTATACGATTGCTGCTGGTGGTGCTTCTGAGAACACCTCTTATGCATGGGATGGCACAAAGGTTCGCATGTTCGGTCGTGCAGGTATTGCTGCTGACTTTAAGGTAAGCAATGCTGTTAGCCTGGGTCTGGAACTCAATGCTAACACTTTGAGCGACCGTTACAACAGCAAGAAGGCAGGTAACTGGGACTGGTACTTCAATGCCCTCGCAGGTTTGAAGATCAATCTTGGTAAGACCTATAGCACTCGCACTATCGAGGCTCCGAAGGTTCCTGAGAAGGTTATCGAGCGCGTTATCGAGCGTGTTGTCGAAAAGCCTGTTCCTCAGACTGTTGAGCCTACTCGTGCCGTTGCCGAGAAGAAGGAAGTTGTAGATACTAAGTTCCGCCGTGATATCTTCTACTTGAAGGCAGGTAAGACTTGGATTGACAAGACTGAGCAGAAGAAGGTTAAGGAGGTTGCTGACTACATGAAAGAGCACCCCAATTGCACTGTTGAAGTTACTGGCTATGCTGACGTAGGTACAGGTAATCCTACCATCAACAGAAACCTGTCTCAGCGCCGTGCTCAGGCTGTTGCCAACATGTTGACCCGCAACTATGGTATCAAGAAGGACCGTATCAAGGTTGACTATAAGGGTGACACCATTCAGCCGTTCGCCAAGGAGATTGAGAACCGTGTTGCAATCGCTATTTGTGAGTAAGTTGCTAAGAGCTATCCTGTATAGCTTCTGAATACGAACTGTCCGACCTTACATCACTGTTGAAAACGACGTTGATGGAGGTCGGACTTTTTGTTCTTTTTTTGATAAATGCTTATGAAGAAATTTTTGTTGTCATTGCTGTTACTGTCACCATTGACACTTTATGCACAGTTAAGCGGTTCAGGTTACTACCGTATCCAGAACAGTAAGACTGAACGCTATTTCGTGATGGTTGACGATACAGCGTGGGTCGTCGCTACGGCAAGTACACAGGATGTCAATACGGGTGCCTTTAAACTTGTCAAGCCATTCGAAGAATACGTGGCTACAAATCCTGCCTCGATATGCTATTTGTCGAAGCACAGTAATACTGAGTACAATATTTCTGGTCAGGGGCTTGACTTATATGCACGTGTCCAGTCCTATCTGAGTTTCCGACAGCGTAGCAATGGTACCTATACCATCAGCGGTCAGGGTACGGCCGGTGGTGTTACTTTGGCAAAGTATCTGACTGACTCTAGCTGGCGTGGTGATTCTGCCCCAGTCAAAACTGCTGAGCGTAATCTGGACGATTATGCATATTGGTGGATTCGTCCTATCAACGATAAGTATTATTTCGGTTTCAAGCCTGAGTTCAAGGCTAGTATGGATGGTGCTGACAGTCTTTATTATACCTCTATGTATGCTTCGTTCCCCTTTGTTGTCAACGACAATGTCAAGGCTTACTATATCAGTGAAGTGAGTAACGGTTATGCTAAGGTGCGCGAACTAACCAGTGCAGCACCTGGCGTTACGCCTTTGTTTGTTGAGTGTAAAGGGGCTACGGCATCTGAAAACAAGGTAACCTTGGCACTGTCGACATCAGCAAAAGCTACAAGCAACAAGTTGAAGGGTGTCTATTTCTGTAATGACGTAGAAGCTTACACAGAGCATCGTAACGTCACTGCGTATAATCCTAATACGATGCGTGTTCTGGGACGTGCAGCTGATGGCCGTTTGGCATTTGTTAAGTCATCATCTTTGACGTATATTCCTGCCAACTCCTGCTATCTGCCTGTTCCAGTTGGTTCACCTGACGTCATCTATGTGGTGAAGTCTATTCCTGATGGTATAGAGGTCGTGAAGGCTTCAGAAACCAAAGCCAAGCAACGTGGTGTCTATTCGCTCGGTGGCCAGCGCCTTGGTGATAGCATTGAAGGATTGCAAAAGGGTATCTATATCGTCGACGGTCGTAAGACTGTAGTTAAATAAAAAAGGCTCCCAAACGGGAGCTTTTTTATTAGAACAGATTTCTTGAAATTCTTAGGTTTAGTACCGGATAGGCTTTGACGCCTTTGATCAGCCTTACATAGTCGCCCACTTTCCACTCAACATTTTGTACGTCTTTCGAGAGGTTTGTGCCATCGTGTGTGATGATGTTTGGCGTGCCTCCCCAGAACATCACACCGGCATCGAAGCTGATGTTGTAGCGGTCATTGTTCTTTAGCAGGCGTCCGCCATAGCCGAAGCCAAGGTAGGGCTTGAAACTATTGACCTCTACTTTAGCTCTGGCTGTACAATCCTTGTCAGGCTCCATGCGGTAGGGTTCGTGTATCTTGTTGCCGTTCTCGTCGAGTATAAATTCCTCGTGCGTACCAATATAGTCACCATATTCATCGTATTCTACGACCGTTTTGGTGAGATAGCGGTCTACATATTCACCCACACGCATACCTAAGCGACCGTATTCCAACCAATCAGAGCCAAGAGATATACCGTTATATATAGGATCGCCTCTTTCTGCCTTATCATAGAGCTTGTTATAGATGTTGACAGCCACCAGCGATGGTGCATCTTGCAGTGAGTTGATAGCTTCTGCAATTTTAGACGGGCCCCAATGGAATCCCGCTGTGATGTGCCAGTGTTTGTTACGGAAAGGGAATACATCGAACAGCAACTTGTAGTTCCATAATGTCGGTTTACCAACCATTACAACGTATGGATTTGCGCGATAATTGGTCAGCGCTTCCAGTTTGTCTGCCATCCTTTCGAATTCAGAAGGCTGTAACTGTCCGTTCTCGTCATAGTAGAACGACTGGATTTCGAAGTTCATGTTCATTTCAAAACGTGGCATGATTTCGAAACCGGTTCTTACTTGTACGTAATTGCCGATAGGGCTGGCTAAATCGATGCCCACTCCCGTAGAACCCAATGTGACACCTACGTCCAAATGGTTGAAGGCCTCGAAGATCGCCTTATCGTTCTGTGCCTTTAAGGTGGCGACATTCATGGTTATCGCAGTCAGCAGGGCTGTCAGTATTTTCTTGCTTGTTGTCATTTTTTCTCTTTTTCCTTAGTTTGTGGGTACAAAGGTACGAAAAATTAGGATATAAAGGCGAAATATCCAACTAAAATATTTGTTTTTATGAAATAAATACGTATATTTGCACAACAATTAAATAAATAAGGTTAATAAGAAGATGAAAAAGTTATTGATGATGTTGGCAGTTGTCAGTCTGTCGATGGCTGCAATGGCACAGGATGATGATATGGAGATTGCGCCTGCCGAGAAGCATCGTGTGGCTACCAATGGTTTCTGGCAGAACTGGTTCTTGGGTGCCAATGTGACGTGGAGTGCCTTTTATGGCGAGGGCGAACGCTCGCTGGTGGCTCCTTTCCATAAGTTCCCTGGCGGTTCTTACTACACCAGTCTTGGTGCCTCGTTGTCGCTGGGTAAGTGGCTGACGCCCGTTTTCGGGTTGCGTACCAAGGTCAATGCCTGGCAAATGGGGGTGAAGGACCAAGGCTGCTGTGCCGATAAGTATTGGTCTGCCAACGAACAGCTTCTGGTCAATGTCTCGTCACTGTTCTGTGGCTATGACGAGCAACGTTTCTGGAATCTCATACCATACATTGGCGGCGGTATTCACCGTAATATGTCGCAACGTCATAATAGCACGATGTACAGTCTGGGATTGCTTAACACACTGCGCCTGTCCCCTCGTTTCTCAGCCAATATAGAGTTGGCGTGGAACAGCGCTGAAGGCCGTAATTGTGGACTCGGTCTGAAGTGTCGTAAACAGCATTTTGCTTTAGAGCTGGGTCTTACATGGCATATTGGCAAGAACAACTGGAAGCATGCTACCGATCAAGAAGCTGTGAGCGCATTGACCGAAGGCGAACTCGATGCGTTGAATGCCCAACTGGCTGATGCACTGGCCGAGAACGAACGCCTGCAGCAGGAACTCGATGCCAAGCCCATGCCAACCGCATCTGTGGCAACGGTCGCTCCTGCCGTCCGTACCGTCGAGAATATCGTTTCTGCTCCCGTCTCTATCTTCTTCGAAGTGGGTAAGGCCAATGTGATTGCCAGTCGTGACATGCTGAGCGTCAAGTCGCTGGCCGAGTTGGCTATTGAGAAGAATGCCTCAGTACTTGTAACGGGCTATGCTGACAAGTCGGGTAATGCTGGCGCCAACATGAAACTGTCGGAGCGTCGTGCCCAAGCTGTTGCCGATGAACTGGTACGCCTTGGCGTCAATCCTCAGCGCATCGAGGTCGTTGCTGCCGGTGGTGTCGATATCCTTACGCCTGCCGAGTACAACCGTCGTGTTACCGTAGAATTGAAGTAATTTGAAGTGTAATTTCATTTTTTATGTGCCCTGATTGTTTGGGGCACATCTTTTTTTCTTTGTTTTTCTTTGGCTATATCAAGAGATATGGTTCTTCTGTAATTTAGTTGATACCGATAGAATTTGTTTCTTATACGAAAATGATTTGTATACCAAACTTTGAAACGTACATCTCAAACTTTGAAACGTACATCCCAAACTTTGGGATATACATTTCAGACTTTGAAATATAAAAAGCAAAACAAAGAAATAATTGGTTTTATTCGGAAAATTGCAAAATAAATTTGCATTTTCACTCATTTATTCGTACCTTTGCAGGGCACAAGACTAACTAAGCAGAATTTTAAGAAAGAAAAAGAAAAATGATTTGGAACGAAAGTGTGGAATGCATGGATCGCGAACAGTTGCGCGAAATACAAAGCATTCGTTTGAAGAAGATGGCGGAGTATGTGTATCACAATACGCCGTTCTACCGTAAGAAATTCCAGGAAATGGGCCTGGAGCCAGGTGATATCAAGTCGATAGACGATATCACCAAGTTGCCGTTTACCAACAAGTTGGACCTGCGTGACAACTATCCCTTCGGATTGGCCGCTGTGCCAATGTCGCAGATAGTACGCATCCATGCCTCCAGTGGTACGACGGGTAAGCCTGTGGTGGTGCTCTATACGAGAAAAGACCTGGCTATGTGGGCAGAGGCAATCTCACGTGCCTTTACGGCCTATGGCGCTACGAAGGACGACATCTTCCAGGTGGCTTACGGCTATGGTTTGTTTACCGGTGGTCTGGGTGCCCACGATGGTGCCACGAATATTGGTGCCTCAGTGATTCCCATTTCAAGTGGTAATACGCAGAAGCAGATGACGCTGATGCACGACTTTGGTACGACCATTCTCTGCTGTACGCCCAGCTATGCTATGTTCTTAGGTGAGGCCATGCAGGAGTGCGAGTGGAGTAGGGATGAGTTTAAACTGAAGATTGGTGTCTTTGGCGCTGAGCCTTGGACAGAGAAGATGCGCGTCAAGTTGGAAGCATCTTTAGGTATCAAGGCTTACGATATCTATGGTCTGTCGGAGATAGCTGGTCCTGGTGTAGGCTACGAGTGCGAACACCAGTGTGGTACGCACCTAAACGAAGACTATTTCTATCCAGAGATTCTGAATCCTGAGACGGGTGAACCGATGCCTGAGGGTGCCTTCGGTGAACTGACCTTCACGCATCTGACCAAAGAAGGTATGCCGCTGTTGCGCTATCGTACCCATGACCTGACGGCCCTGCACTATGAGAAATGTGAGTGTGGACGTACCTTGGTACGTATGGACCGTATCTTAGGCCGTTGCGACGATATGCTGATTATCCGTGGTGTCAATGTGTTCCCGTCACAAATTGAGGATGTTATCCTGAAGTTGCCTGAGTACGAACCTCACTTCTTCCTGACCGTCGATCGTGTGAACAATACGGATACCGCAGAATTGAAGGTAGAGGTAAAGGAAGAGTACTTTACTGACGATATGGCCACGATGGTGGGTCTGCAGAAGAAACTGGAGGCAGAGCTGCGTAGCGTCATTGGCCTAGGCTTCAAAGTGAAACTGGTAGAGCCGAAGGGTATTGAACGCTCGGAAGGCAAGGCCAAGCGCGTGGTGGATTTGAGAAAGATTTAAGTCGAACTGTCGTCATAACGGTATAACGTTATAACGAAATAACGAAAATGTCAAAATAACAAAGAATAAAACTATGTTAGCAAAACAATTATCTATTTTCCTGGAGAATAAGTCGGGACGCCTGACGGAGGTTACCGACGTGTTGGGCGAGGCAGGTATCAACCTCTCGGCCATGAGTATTGCAGACAACTCGGACTTCGGTATTCTGCGCTGTATCGTGAGCGATCCCGATAAAGCCTATCAGGTGCTGAAAGCTGCTCACTTTGCTGTGAAGATTACGGATGTTATCGGCTTTGTATGCCCCAACGTCAGTGGTTCGCTGGCTAAGGTCATGCGCTATCTGGCTGATGCAGGTGTATTTATCGAGTATATGTACTCGTTTGCCAATGGTGACGTGGCTCATGTGATTATCCGTCCTACTGACCTCGAAGGCTGCGAGCGCATCCTGACAGACAAGAAGGTGGAGCTGATGGCAGCCAGCGACTTGTATAAACTCTAAAAAAATCTTAAAAAGCGGGGGTAAGATTTGGCGGTTTCAAAAAAACTCCGTATCTTTGCATCCGCTTACAAAAACAAAGGGCGTTTAGCTCAGCTGGTTTAGAGCATCTGCCTTACAAGCAGAGGGTCGGCGGTTCGAATCCGTCAACGCCCACCCAGGAGTTTCGAAGCAATTCGGAACTCTTTTTTGTTAAATATCAAAAAAAATCGAAAGCGGAAGCAAATTCTTCACTTTTCACTCTTCACTTTTCACTTTTTTTTGTACCTTTGCACTCTCATTGAGACAATGTATAATAAAATAAGGTATTAAGAGAAAGTCATGGAATTGGACATGTTGACAGCCATCTCGCCTATAGATGGCCGCTACAGAGAGAAGACAAAGGAGTTGGCAGGATATTTTTCGGAGTATGCTCTGATTCGCTACCGTGTTCGTGTGGAAATAGAGTACTTTATCACATTGTGTGAACTGCCTTTGCCACAGCTGCAGGATTTCGACCATAACCTGTTTGAACCCCTCCGCGACATCTATCGTCATTTCACTGAGCAGGATGCTCAGCGTGTGAAGGATATTGAGAAGGTAACCAACCACGACGTTAAGGCTGTGGAGTACTTCATCAAGGAAAAAATCAGTGCTCTCAGTGGTTTCGCCACTGAGGCCAAAGAATTCATACATTTTGGCCTGACCTCTCAGGATATCAACAACACCAGCGTGCCCTTGAGCATCAAGGAAGCGCTGGAGCTGGTGTACTATCCGATGGTGGAAGAGCTGATTGAGCAGTTGAACGACTATGCCGAGCAGTGGAAGCAGGTGCCTATGCTGGCCAAGACCCACGGACAGCCCGCCTCTCCCACACGTCTGGGCAAGGAAGTGATGGTATATGTCTATCGTCTGGAAGAGCAGTTACGCGGTCTGAAAGATACACCCATCACTGCTAAGTTTGGTGGTGCAACGGGAAACTATAATGCCCATCATGTGGCCTATCCTCAGTACGATTGGCGCGAGTTCGGCAACAAGTTCGTCAGCGAGAAACTGGGCTTGGAGCGTGAGCAGTGGACCACACAGATTTCGAACTACGACTGGTTGGGCGCTATCTTCGATGCCATGCGCCGCATCAATACCATCATCATCGATCTGGACCGTGACTTCTGGATGTATATCTCGATGGAGTACTTCAAGCAGAAGATCAAAGCCGGCGAGGTTGGTTCGAGTGCTATGCCGCATAAGGTTAATCCCATCGATTTTGAGAACTCGGAGGGTAATATGGGTATTTCAAATGCCATTCTCCAGTTCTTGGCACAGAAATTGCCAGTAAGTCGTCTGCAGCGTGATCTGACAGACTCAACCGTGCTCCGCAATTTTGGTGTTCCCATGGGACATACTGTCATTGCTATCCAGAGCACCCTAAAAGGCCTGCGTAAACTTATCCTGAACGAAGAGAAGTTGCAAGAGGATCTCGATAACACGTGGGCTGTGGTGGCCGAGGCTATACAGACTATCCTGCGTCGTGAGGCCTATCCTAATCCTTATGAGGCACTGAAGGCCTTGACGCGTACCAATCAGAAAATGACGGAACAGACCATTCATGAGTTTATACAGGGTCTCGATGTCAGCGATGAGATTAAAGAAGAACTGATGGCTATTACGCCCAGTAATTATACAGGAATATAAGTAATTAAAGACAACCAAGACAACTAATACAACAAGGATAACTGATATAAAAAAGTTGTCCAAGTTGTTCAAGTTGTCGTTAAAAAGAGTATTAACAACACAAAGAGGGAGCCGTGAGGCTCTAATGTAAAAAAACAACACAATTATGGAATTCGAAAACGAGAACAAAAATCAAGAGCAGGCTGCTGAGCAGCAGCACACAGAAAACCACGAGGGTGGTTATCAAGCTAATTACCGTCCAGGACGTTCACCACGTCCACGTATCCACCAGCAGACCCGTCCTTACACACCAGGCGGATTTAACCGTCGTCAGAATGATGATGAGGGAGGCTTCCGTCCCGAGGGCTTTGGTGCCGGTTTGCAGAATCAGTCACGTCCACAGGGAGAGTATGGTCAGCCACGTGGCGGCTATCGTCCCCGTCCACAATATGGTCAGCAGGAAGGCGGCTATCAGCCTCGCCAGCAGCAGGGTGGTTATCGTCCCCGTCCACAGTATGGTAAGCAGGAAGGCGGCTATCAGCCTCGCCAGCAGCAGGGTGGTTATCGTCCCCGTCCACAATATGGTCAGCAGGAAGGCGGCTATCAGCCTCGCCAGCAGCAGGGTGGTTATCGTCCCCGTCCACAGTATGGTCAGCAGGGAGGCTACCAGCAAGGTGGCTATCAGTCACGTGGTGGCTATCAGCAGGGCGGCTACCAGCAAGGTGGTTATCAGGGACGTCCCCAGGGAGGCTTTGCTCCCAAGAAGAAAAAGCAGAAGCCATACGATCCTAATGCAAAGTACTCGCTGAAGAAGCGTATCGAGTATAAGGAAGAAAACTACGATCCCAACGAGCCTCTGCGTTTGAACAAGTATCTGGCTAATGCTGGTGTATGCAGCCGTCGTGAGGCCGATGAGTTCATTCAGGCAGGTGTGGTGACCGTCAATGGCGAGGTGGTTACCGAACTGGGTACCAAGGTGTTGCGCAGCGACGAGGTGAAGTTCCACGATCAGCTCGTTACCATGGAGAAGAAGGTCTACGTGCTGCTGAATAAGCCCAAGGATTATGTAACCACGAGCGATGATCCTCAGCAGCGTAAGACTGTGATGGATCTTGTGAAGAATGCTTGTTCTGAACGTATCTATCCTGTAGGTCGTCTGGACCGTAACACCACTGGTGTGCTTCTGCTCACTAACGATGGTGATTTGGCTTCTAAGTTGACACACCCGAAGTTCCTGAAGAAGAAGATCTACCATGTACATCTGGATCACGCTGTGACCGCTCACGACATGCAGCAGATTGCTGAAGGCGTTCAGTTGGAGGATGGCGAGATCAAGGCTGATGCTATTGAGTACGCAAGTGATACGGATAAGAAGCAGGTGGGTATTGAAATCCACTCTGGTAAGAACCGTATCGTTCGCCGTATCTTCGAGAGCATGGGCTACAAGGTTGTCAAACTTGACCGTGTACAGTTTGCCGGACTGACCAAGAAGAACGTTCGTCGTGGTGACTGGCGTTACCTGACTGAGGAAGAGGTTGACCGCCTGCGCATGGGTGCTTATGAGTAATTGACAATTGATAATTGATAATTGACAATGAAAAGAACAAAGATAATTGACGTGCTGAAGAGCACAGAATATGGCAAGGAAGTCTGTGTGAAGGGTTGGGTGCGCACGCACCGCAGCTCTAAGGCTGTAGACTTCATCGCCCTCAACGACGGTTCAACCATTAAGAATGTGCAGATTGTCGTTGACCCCGCGAAGTTCGATGAGCAGTTATTGAAGGATATCACTACAGGTGCCTGCATCAATGCTGAGGGTGTGCTTGTAGAGAGCCAGGGTGCTGGACAGAGCAGTGAGATTCAGGCCACCAAACTGGAGGTCTATGGACTCTGTGGCAACGACTACCCCATGCAGAAGAAGGGGCAGTCGTTTGAGGCAATGCGTAAGAATGCCCACATGCGTTTGCGTACCAATACCTTTGGTGCCGTGATGCGCATTCGTCATAATATGGCGATGGCTATCCACACCTATTTCCACGAGCATGGCTTCTTCTACTTCCATACCCCGCTGATTACCGCTAGCGACTGTGAGGGTGCAGGAAATATGTTCCAGGTAACTACGAAGAATCTCTACGACCTGAAGAAGGACGAAAGCGGAAAAATTATCTACGACGATGATTTCTTTGGTGAACAGACATCATTGACCGTTTCTGGTCAGCTGGAGGGTGAGCTGGGTGCTACGGCCCTGGGTGCTATCTATACCTTCGGTCCTACGTTCCGCGCTGAGAATTCGAACACTCCTCGCCACTTGGCTGAGTTCTGGATGGTAGAGCCTGAGGTGGCTTTCCTGGATCAGGAAGAGTTGATGGACCTGGAGGAAGACTTCATCAAGTACTGTGTAAAATGGGCGCTTGATAACTGTAAGGATGACCTCGAGTTCCTGAACAAGATGATCGACAAAACGCTGATTGAGCGTCTGGAGGGTGTCCTCAAGGAGACCTTCGTGCGCCTGCCTTACACTGAGGGTATCAATATCCTGCAGGAGGCCATCAAGAACGGTAAGAAGTTTGAATTCCCCTGCAACTGGGGCGATGACCTCGCTTCAGAGCATGAGCGCTACCTCGTAGAGGAGCACTTTAAAAAGCCAGTCATCATGACCGATTATCCACGTGCTTTTAAGTCGTTCTATATGAAGCAGAATGAAGAGCAGGGCGAGGGCTCTGTAGGTTACAAGGGCGCTGTGGCTCCTGGTCCTACGATGCAGGGTACCGATGTGCTGTTCCCACAGATTGGTGAGATTATCGGTGGTTCGGTCCGTGAGGAGAGCTACGACAAGCTGATGGGCGAAATTGAGCGTCGCCAGATGGACAAGACCCACCTCTGGTGGTATATCGACACCCGCCGCTGGGGTTCATGCCCACACGCAGGTTTCGGTCTCGGTTTCGAGCGTCTCATCCTGTTCGTAACAGGTATGCAAAACATCCGCGACGTCATTCCGTTCCCACGCACTCCAAAGTCTGCGGAGTTCTAAACTGTTTTCTAATAACAGACAATGAACAAGCCCCGACCTGTCGAAGTCGGGGCTTGTTATTGTATGGTGGTTGTTTACCATGTAATGTTCATCCCCAGGTTGATACTGGCCTTTGAACTAAGGGGAATAAACTCCTTAGACTGCTTGCCCAGGATGTGGTCCATACCAATGAAGAAGTTGAAGCCCTTGGGATGGATATTGACCAACCAACCGGCACTTGCTCCGAATGAGCCCACGCCTAAGCTCATACCGCCGTCAAGCCAGTTGAGAGGTTCCCAGTTAGCGCTCAGACGAGCCTCTGTCCAAGAGTATTCGCCCTGAAAACGGGTACTGCTCAACAGACCGAATGACAGCTGGCGGTACATGGGCAGCGTGTATTCTGCACCCACATTGAGTGTGGTGCCGATACCAGTAGTACGACCGCCTTGGTCGCCCTGATCTTGTAGATTTGCAAACTCAGCCAATTGGTCACTATATTTATCGCTGGCATCACGCATACCACCATGACGCGTGACGTCGACATCATGGAAGCCGTCGAATACAAATTCTTTGCTCATGTTGCGAGCCTGCATGTCATTTGACCAACTGATAAAACCAAGGTCGAGTAAGGCTGCTGAGAAGTTCCAGTCATCATTCAGCTTGTAGGTTGCACCTAGGTCAATACCCAAACCAAAGCCACCGACACCAGCACCGTCAACATCCACATCGTTGACATACTTATATGTGCCTGGTTTTTGTTTGTACTCTTTGTCCTTCTGTTTGTAGGTGAAACCCTTCAAAGAGACGTCGGCCTGGGCATTGGCAGAAATCAGCCACTGGTTGGCATCGGTCAGTTGTGCCTTGACATCTTCCATCTTCACGTCAGCACGACCAACACCTAACAATACCTTCAGTTTGGCACCGGCACGCAACTGGTCTGTTAGCTGACGAGAGTGACCAAAGGCAATCTCGACATACGACAAAGCACCAGCATTGATGTCGCCGATATCATAGTTCTTGTTGCCTGTGTTTTTGGCAAACTCGAACAACTCATAGGGTAGCGAGACACCGAAACTGGTCTTTGAATTTATTTCAATCGTGTTGTAACCACCCCATGCCTTGAAACCGGCAGACAGGATAGTGATGCCCACGTTTCCAATGACACGGTTGTTGCCGCTGGCAAAGTCTTCCAGTGCCGTACTCGCATCGATATAGGGGTTCAAGAACGTCGTCATTGTTTTGTTGCCGTATGGGTTGGGATTGTTTTTGATGATAGCATCATAACCGAAGTTACCCTGTGTACGGACATTGATATTACCCAATGCCGGAATAGACACGTAGTCCTGGTTGTTTCCATAGGCAGGGTTCATCGTGTGACGGAAATTATATCCGTCAGTAAAGTATGCCGAGTTCAGCGACTGGGCTGTTGCTGTAACCACCGAAAGCAATAAGGTGGCAACAAGTATTATTTTCTTTTGTTTCATCTTTCTATAGCTTTATTACGGGGTTCAACATTAGTTTGCATCATAGATAACCTTACCGACCAGTTTAACAGACAAATCTTTCAACTTCAGGGTCTGTGAGGTTTTGTTTAGTGTCACGCCACGCAATTGCTCGTTGCTCTTAGCTTTCAGTTTCAGTGATACACCATCCAGACTGCTGATGTCACCGCTGATTTTTGCTTCAATGGGTGATTCCAGAGAAGCATCCTTTGTGCCTGCAACATCCTTCTTGATGAGGTCAACATTGACAGCACTTAACGTTTGCCCATTCTTGTCTAATGGCGTAATTTCCAGAACCAAGTCGGCGGGAATCCTATTAACGGCAGTGGCTGTCACATGGACGTAACCTCCTTGGGAAAGATTCAGTTTGTCGATATCCTTATTCCAGTCATTCTCAGTTTCAGTGTATACGATGATTGCCTTGTCGCCGAAAGCCAGTGGACATTCAAACTTATATTCTGGAGCCAGTCTGTAGGAGTGACCTAACTTGATATTAGCAGGTGTTTCGCTGTCGGCTTTGGCACTTGTAACGGTAAACTTGATTTCCATCGGTTCCTTCAGCTTCTCTATCAGTTCTGACAGGTTGGGTACAATCATGGGTGTGTAACCTGCTAAATCCGTTGGTGCATGACGGCAGATAACAATGCGTGTAAGGACAGGGGTTATGCCATCGGCTGAGGCTGCAACTTCGATGGGAGATAGCTTGATGGGCGTGGGATGTGTATCAGAGGTCAATTGAGCATTGATAGTGCCTCCTAATGGCATCGTGGACGACAATGTCAACCAAATCTGTGGGTTGTCAATATCTGCCACTACTTCTTCCTCAGTTAGGAAGTCGGGCAAACTATTGATATTCACCGTACCCACATCGTCGAGATTAATTTCTGGATCGAATTTACCACGTGCTTCAGTGATAACCATGTCATCGAACCGGGCAACACCGCTTAAGGTAATGGTAGGCTCGTTCGGGAGCGTCAGTTCAGAGATTGCAATACCAAGTTTTACAGTGGACTTCAGCATGAATTTGCCGTTCTCCAATTTAACGAAGTTATTTTCGTCAATGGTTTTAACGTTGATGCGTGTTACGTTAAAGACAATATGCTTCACCTCATTAGAACTACAGTTGGTCAGGGTCAGCGTGTTACTCTTCGTATCGAAATAGTTCGCTTTCGAGGGACATGTCATAGTTAACATGTCTGGAAGATCAATTTTTACAAATCCAAATTTGGTGATGGGTGATGGAATTGTCAGATCAAGTGTCAAGTTCACGCCTTGTCCGTTTTCGCCTACTTCTACGTATTCCAATGATTTGATGGCAGGATCGGCATCGAACTCATATTCCAACAGCGAGATGTCACCGTTAGCTTCAAGAACGGGAATGTCAATTGATTCAATTCCAGGTATTCCTGTTTCATAATGGAAAGGCAAGGACACCGGGCCAGGGAACAATTCTCTGACAGCGTTTGGAATATCGGGTAGAGTGATAGTGGGATACTCCAATTCACTTTCATTGTGGCTTGCTATCGTAATACGCTCAATGTTAACTTCAACGGGCTCAATGGCGTTATCTGGCTCTTTATACAGTTTGTAGTCGCCATTGGCGTCAGTGGTGATAAGGTCTGAAGTGCTAATATCTAGCAGGTCATCCAACAGAATATCTTTGGTAGAGTTATTACCGGGCAGTGTGATTTCACCGCCACCAAAGCCCAAGGTGTAATCGACTTTGTCGAAATCGTAGTCTGCATTGGTACAACCCAACACCAGCAAACTGCCACTAAGGGCTGTTAGCATCGGCAGTCTGTAATTCCTGAATAGTTTTTTCATTCTTTTAGTTATATTTTTAGGTGAGTAATTAACTGATAAACTCTTGATAAAAAGCACGCGAATGTCTCTTTTGCCCACAAATATAGGCAAAATTTCTTGATGATGCAAATATTTTGTGTTTTTTTTGCTATGGTAGCAAAAAAATGCCCTTATCCGATATCGTTATCAGTCGGCGGCGGTAGAGGTCGCCAACGGCCTTTTTGAAGACTTTTTTCGAGACACCGAAGGTGTGGGCGATGTCCTCGGAGGGGCTTTTGTCGCCTAACGGACAATGGCCGTCGTGGGTTTGGATGTAGCGTAACAACTCGTCGCTGAAGTCGAGGGCCTGTTCGTAACCTGTGCGCTTCTGGTAGCGTTCTACCTTGGCTGTTGCCATCAGACGGTGGGTTTTCTCGTCTTCCATGACGTAAACGTAATAGCGTTGGCCTTTCACCATGCGTTGCTTCTGCTCACGGAATGGGCAGAACAGGTCTTTCATCAGTCCCCAATTCAGGAAGGCGCCGTACTCGTTGGTCCAGGCGCACTCCAGCCATGCGAACTCACCGACCTTAGCCAAGGGACGCAGGGTGGTGGCTATGAGCTTTTCGTCTTGGTCGAGGTAGATGAATACTTCAACCTTATCTCCAATGGCACAACCATCAGGAACATAGCGCGAAGGCAGGAGTATTTCGCCGTCATCGCCACCGTCCAGATAGAGGCCGAAGTCCACGCGCTTGACAATGCGCAGGGTGTTATAGTCGCCGAGCTTAATCATTGCTTTCTTCTTTCTCTGGATTTTCTAGACTCTTAAGATTATCTAGATTTTCTAGAGATTCTAGTGTTTCTAGATTTTCTAGGACTCCGTCGCGCATGTGGATGGTGCGATCAGTAATAGAGGCCAACTGCTCGTCGTGGGTAACGATAACAAAGGTCTGTCCGAATTTGTCTCTAAGGTCAAAGAACAGTTGGTGCAGCTCCTCCTTATTCTTAGAGTCAAGCGAACCGCTGGGCTCATCAGCCAAGATAACGTCTGGGTTGTTAATCAGCGCACGGGCTACAGCCACACGCTGCTTCTCACCACCCGACAACTCGTTAGGCTTATGCTTAGCGCGGTCGGATAATCCCATGAATTGCAACAACTCTTCTGCCCGCTTACGGGCATCCTTGGTGCTGACGCCTGCAATATAGGCAGGAATCATAATGTTCTCAATAGCCGTGAACTCAGGCAGCAGCTGATGGAATTGGAACACAAAGCCGATATGGTGGTTGCGGAAGTCGCTCAGTTTCTTTTGTGAGAGCTGGGTCACGTCAACAGAATCGACATACACAGAACCACTATCCGGACGGTCGAGTGTACCGATAATCTGGAGTAGGGTAGTCTTACCCGCACCGCTAGGACCGACTATGCTGACAATCTCTCCTTTCTTAATGCTAAGGTCGATGCCCTTCAAAACCTGCAACGAACCAAAACTTTTTTTAATATCCTTTATTTCTATCATATCTTCTTACTTTCTCTTCGAATGAATCCACCGTGCAATAGTAGCATAGATACTACTCTCCTCCTGGTGCTGAGCCGATGTGAATGTCATGCTGTCATCCTTAGCCTCACCATACTGGTCTGGGAAGATGATCATCAGATTCTTGCCAGAGAAATGCTGCATCAGCTCGTTAGGCAGTCGTTCCAATGCGTTCTTATATGAGATAGTACCCTTACGGGCAGTAATCACTACAAACATGTGGTCGTCGTTGATGGTCTCAGCCAACTTTGGCAACTCGTTCCAGTGAGCCATGTAGGTATATTCGGCTCGCACGCTGCCATAGTGGTTGGTGAGATAGGTGCGAATCAAGTCAAGTGACTCATTGCGCCCGTGGAACTGGATACGACAATCCAGATTGGCAGCCATACGGCCCAAACGCTCCAGCCAACGGTAGAAACCAGGTTCGAACTCTGCTCTTGACGGCACAACAACCTGAATACGACGCAAGGTGTTCAGGGGTTGTACAAAACGGGTCAGCACAATCTGACGGTTCAGACCATTGTAGAGGCTTTGGATGAAGTCGCCCCAGAACTTAGGATTGACCTCTGTATGGACGTGCATACCCATGATAATCTCAGAGCCGCTGACCTCGCGGAAGGCATGCTTGATGCCGTTAGCGATATTGGTGGCCAGTCGTACCTGCGTCTGCATGTTGATGTCGCTGGCTGCCGCACGTTGCTGTAGCTGTTCCAGCAATCGTAGGCCTCGTTCACGGTTTGAGGCGGCCTTATCGTCGTCATACACCACATTCAATGCCACCAGTCCGCTATCTTTCGACTGACTGCGCATCATGATAGCCAGTTCGAGCAGTTGTGGGGCTATCTCAGGATATTTGACGCAGAGCAGAATTTTTTCGTTGGCGTGATGGCTGTTAGCCATTGGCTGTTGGCTATTAGCTATGACGATCTCCTGTGCTGCCTTCTCTGTCATCATGGTCGACACGATGCAGGTGATGAGAATCATGATGACCACACCGTTCAGCATCTCGTCGTTGACCAGATACATACCTGGGCTCACCTCCAGTCGCATACCAACCATCACCATCGCGATGGCACCAGCGGCATGGGCACAAGTCAAGCCGAACATCATGTGACCAGCAGACTTCGGCAGACGGAACAGCAAACTGCTCATGTAGGCAGCGACGGCCTTGCCAAACGTGCCGAAGAAGGCTATCAGGAAGACAATCCACAGCATGTGGGGACCCTGGAACAGCGTGCGTACATTAATCAGCATGCCCACACCTATCAGGAAGTAGGGGATGAAGATAGCGTTGCCAGTGAACTCAATACGGTTCATCAGCGGCGACACATGAGGGATATACCTGTTCAGAATCAGTCCTGAGATAAAGGCGCCTACGATACCCTCTACACCAATGGCTTCCGACGCAGCGGCGGAGAGGAACATGACAGCCAGCACGAAGATGAACTGCATGACAGCATCAGAGTAGCGACGCAGGAAATAGCGGGCCAGAATAGGGATGAGCCAGATACTGACACCACAGAAGATAGCAAACTTCAGGATGAACAGCAACCAGAACGTAATACCCACATCCTCGCCATACGATGCAGCCAAAGCGGCCAGCATCAGCAGGGCCAGAAAGAGCGATATCATGCTCGACCCTACACTGAGCATAACGCTGGAGTCGCGTCCCAGACCATAGCGTGAGATAATAGGGTATGCGATGAGCGTGTTCGACGCCATGATACATCCTAACAAGAATGATGCTGTCTGCGAATAGCCTAACAGCCATACTGACATCACGTAGGTGAGCGCCAGCGGTACCAGACACGTCAGCAGACCGAATATTAGGAAACGGTTGGAGTTACGCTTGACGCTCTCCAAGTCCATCTCCAGACCTGCCAGAAACATGATATACAGCAGACCTACCTTTCCAAACAGTTCGAATGACGAGTCACGCTCCAGAATGTTCAGGCCGTATTGGCCAATCAGAATACCTGCCAGCACCATTCCAACGATATGCGGAATGCGCAACTTACCCATAATAATAGGGGCAAACAGGATGATGAGCAACACCACGCAGAAGATGAGCGTAGGACTCGTAATGGGCAAATATACGTCAAAGTTCAGCATTCTGACTGCAAAGGTACGTAAAAAAGTGAAAAGTGAAGAGTGAAAAGTGAAAAAATCATTTTTTTTTCGTATTTTTGTTGCCGAAATATGAGAACTGCAATTATCGGAGGCGGTGCAGCGGGATTCTTCTTGGCTGTCAACCTGAAGGAGATGCTGCCGGAGATGGATGTTACCATCTTCGAGCGCAGCAAGCGTGTGCTGGCCAAGGTGGAGGTCAGTGGCGGCGGACGCTGTAACTGTACTAATTCGTTTGCGCAGGTCAGCGACCTCTCGCAGGTTTATCCGCGTGGTCACAGGCTGATGAAACGCTTGTTTCATGTGTTCAACCAAGAAGATACCTATGGCTGGTTTGAACGTCACGCTGTGCATTTGGTGACGCAGGACGACGAGTGTGTGTTCCCTCAGACACAGGACTCGCATGCTGTCATCAACTGCTTCCTGTCCTTGGCCCGTCGCTACCATATTAATATATATACTGGCAGGAAAATACAATCGTTGGATGAACTCGGTGGCTATGATTATGTAGCTGTGACGACGGGCGGTTCACCCAAGGGGGAAGGGCTGCGCTGGTTGGCGGCTTTGGGGCATGAGATAGAAGCGCCTGTACCTTCGCTGTTTACCTTTTCCATTGCTGATGATAGACTGCATGCCATGCAAGGACTGGTCGTTGAGAACGCTGCTGCCTTTATTCCTGGCACCAAGTATCGTGCTGAAGGCCCCTTGCTGATTACCCATTGGGGTATGAGTGGTCCTGCCATTCTGAAACTATCCAGTTATGCTGCCCGCCATTTGGCTGACAACCTGTATCATGCACCTTTAAGCATCAACTGGATACAACAGCGCGAAGAGGACATCCAAAGGGCGCTTTATGAGATGAGCATCCGTGAAGCCCAGAAGCTATTGGCGACGTGTAATCCTTTCGGGCTGCAACAGCGACTATGGAGTTATCTGTTAGAGAAAGCGCTTGACCAGCGAGCTACGCTTCGTTGGTGCGAACTCAATAAGAAGAATGTCAACCGTTTGGTTAATATCCTGATGAATGACACCTATCAGATAGTTGGTCGTGCCGCCTTTAAAGATGAGTTCGTGACCTGTGGCGGTGTATCGCTTAAAGCAGTCAATCCATCGACGCTCGAGAGTCGTCATGTACCGCATCTTTTTTTTGCTGGCGAAGTGCTTGATATTGATGGTATTACTGGCGGTTTTAACTTCCAGGCGGCTTGGACAACGGCCTATACCATAGCCCAAAGTATTGCTAAGAATCAATAATTATTCATTTACAGCGAAATAAGTGCATAAAAATTTGGTTTTACGCTCGATTTGTACTACCTTTGCAGCCCAAATAAGTAAATTGTAAATTAGTAAATAGTTATGAAAGTAGCAATTGTAGGCGCTTCAGGCGCTGTAGGCCAGGAATTCCTGCGCCTGCTTGATGAGAGAAACTTCCCAATGGATGAACTTGTGCTGTTTGGATCTGAAAGGTCGGCTGGCACTAAATACACCTTCCGTGGTAAGGAACTCACGGTGAAGCTCCTGCAGCACAACGACGACTTCAAGGATATCGACATTGCCTTCACCTCTGCAGGTGCTGGTACGTCGAAGGAGTTTGCCGAGACTATAACCAAGTATGGTGCTGTGATGATTGACAACTCCAGTGCCTTCCGTATGGATGACGACGTGCCCTTGGTGGTGCCTGAGTGTAATGCTGAGGATGCCCTGAACCGTCCGCGTGGCATCATTGCCAACCCTAATTGCACGACGATTATGATGGTCGTTGTACTCCAGCCATTGGAGAACATCAGCCACATCAAGCGCATCCACGTCTCTTCTTATCAGAGCGCATCAGGTGCTGGTGCCGCCGCTATGGCGGAACTGCAGCAGCAGTACAAGGAAATGGTGGAGGACGGCGAGGTGAAGACCATCAAGAAGTTCCCCCACCAGTTGGCTTACAACGTCATTCCTCAGATTGACGTGTTCCAGCCCAACGGCTATACCAAGGAAGAGATGAAGATGTACAACGAGACCCGCAAGATCATGCATACCGATGCCAAGTGCTCGGCTATGTGTGTGCGTGTCAGCTCGCTGCGCAGCCACTCTGAGAGCGTATGGATTGAGACGGAGAAACCCATCAGCGTTGAGGAAGCCCAGAAGGCCATTGCAGCCGCTCCTGGCTGTACGCTGGTTGACGACCCAGCAACGCTGACATACCCCATGCCTTTGGATACGGCTGGTAAGGACGATGTCTTCGTGGGTCGTGTGCGCAAAGACCTAAGCGACGAGAACGGCCTCACCTTCTGGCTCTCTGGCGACCAGATTCGCAAGGGTGCTGCCCTCAATGCCGTACAGATTGGTGAGTACCTGATTAAGGTCGGCAATGTAAAATAATAAATAATAGGTATTGGCTATAATAAAAATAATGTGTACCTTTGCAGCGTTGAAGGTACACATTTTTAATAAACGATAAGCTTATGAAGAAAATCTACACGCTTAAAATGCTGGCCCTCATGGCTGGTATGTTGCTCACAGGAGCAGGACACGCTTGGGCTGGCGACGGAACCAAGACATCGCCCTACACCGTCGCAGAACTGAATGCACAGAAGGACGCTTTGGCAACTTCGGGAGCTACAGTATGGGTAAAGGCCGATTTGAAAGGACTTGGGGTCGATGGCTCTCAGACGGTGAATGGCACTACAGATGCCAACGAGTGTGCCGGTCTGTTTGGCGATGCTGCCGATAACTTTGTGGCATACAGCTATCAGATTCTGGGCGGTCTTGATATGGCAGACCTCACCAATACCAAGGACTTGCTGATAGGTCTTACTTACGGTACTGCCGGGCATCCTTATGGCAACACGGAGAACCCGCAGTATGCTACTGACTATGAGGCCAAAACTGTTACAGATGCCCATTTCTCACTGGTCGAGGTACACAATGCCTTGTCGGTAAATATCGAGAACGGGCTGCGCGGCTATCACATCTCCAGCAGCTATATCGTTCCTGAAAAGGTCATTGCCGTCAAGGTCAATGCCGGCTATTCTGCCACCAAGGGCGCTTACGTCACCTA
>JAFVHO010000098.1 GCA_017474485.1 Prevotella sp. | reverse complement strand
GCGCATCGCACCTGATATGCCTATCATGCTGAGCTTCTCTGTGTCCACGCCCGACGGACATAACATGCTGGGACAGGACATTCAGGAGTTTATCGGCACCTTCCAAAAGGGTGACCTCTTCTCAGTAGGTATCAACTGTGTGAGCGATATCAAAGCTATGACACCCCTAGTTTGTCAACTGGCTCGTTTCGGTACAAAGGTGAGCATCTATCCCAACGCAGGCATGCCCGACGGAAAGGGCCGCTACAACAAGACACCCGAAAGCCTCGTCGCCGACCTATGGCCTTTACTTGAGAACCATTGCCTAAGTATCGTAGGTGGATGCTGCGGCACAACAGATAAGCATATTCATTTGATAAGCAAGGCGATAGAACCAATGGATGGTATTTATCTCTCGCCCCTGAATACGGAGGAGTCCCAGCCAACTGTTGTTATCCATCAAGAGCCTAGCTTGTCTAGTAATACTAGTTGTACAAGTCATACTATTTCTGCTAATGAGGCTAATCCCGAGGAACGCCTCTTTCAAGCCATTCTAAATGGTAAGAGTGACGAGGCGGCATCAGCCACCAAAGAGGCTATTGCCCTGAAGATAGCCCCGCAAGACCTCATCAATGGCCAGATGATCCGAGCTATGAGCGAGGTTGGTCAGCGTTTCCAAGACGGTAAGGCTTTCGTGCCCCAACTGCTGATGGCTGGACGAGCCATGAAGGCTGGACTGGAACTGCTGAAACCGCTGTTGGCTGGTAGTGCCAACACCTCTTTGGGTAAGGTGGTCATCGGCACCGTCAAAGGTGACCTGCACGACATCGGCAAGAATCTTGTCGCCTCCATGCTTGAAGGCTGCGGTTTCGAGGTTGTCAACATCGGTATCGACGTATCTGCCGACACTTTTATCCAAGCCGTCAAAGAGAATCAGCCCGACATTTTATGCATGTCGGCCCTGCTCACTACAACGATGGGCTACATGAAGGACGTCATCGACGCACTCGAGGCTGCAGGCATCCGCAACCAAGTAAAAGTAATGGTCGGCGGAGCCCCTGTTACTCAGGGATTCGCCGACGAAATTGGTGCCGATGGCTATAGCGATAATGCCAACTCAGCAGTTACCGTCGCCAAACAATTGCTTGGCAAACTATAAGGAAGCGGCCCGCATCAAACGGGCCACTTTTTTTTTAAACAAGCGAGAACGCTACATCCATCATATGCGTGAGACTGTTCTGACGTTCCTCAGCCGTCGTTGCTTCTCCTGTCAGAATGTGGTCTGAAATCGTCAACAGACCCAGCGCTCGATTACCCGAACGTGCCGCATTCATATAAAGCGCAGCAATCTCCATCTCGACAGCCAGCACACCCATGTTAATCCACTTGTCGGTGTGCGGATTCTCGCCATAGAACGTATCCGACGACACCACGTTGCCCACCTTGTAATGGTAACCGAATTTCTCACACGACTCTACAGCATCGCGAAGCAATCCAAAATCGGCAATAGGTGCAAATGTTCCTGGCAGTTCAAACTGTGCAGCGAAATTGCTGTTGGTGCAGCAACCCATCGCGATAGCCAAGTCACCAATATGCAAATCGTTGTTGATAGAACCAGCCGATCCCACACGGATAATCGTCTTGACGCCATAGAAGTTGTAAAGTTCGTAGGTATAAATACCGATGGAAGCCATGCCCATGCCGTGACCCATCACGCTGACACGCTTGCCCTTGTATGTACCAGTAAAGCCCAGCATACCGCGGACATTATTAAAGCATACTGCATCGTCGAGGAACTTCTCGGCCATCAGTTTCACACGCAGCGGATCGCCCGCCATGATAACAGTCTCAGCGATTTCGCCGTACTGTGCCCCAATGTGGGGAGTCGGAGTATTATTCATACGTTTTTTGGTTTTAAGGGTTTTGATGCTGCGAAGATAAGAATTTTTCTTGAAACTTCCAAGAAATCTGCTCACTTTCTTAACCTCAGCAGTTGCAACGATGACAAAAAGGGCAGGAATACGTCTTTTTATATAAATAAATGTAAGACAATGACAAGATATCTGCTAACCATATTTTTACTATTAATAGCGAGTTACACTTTCGGTGGCGATATCGTCGTCCATGAAGGTGAGAGTCTGCACGACGCCCTGCGCCAGGCGCGAGAGTGGCGACGTACCAACGACCCTCGCTGCAAGGGTGGCATCACCATCACGCTGCAAAAAGGTCGTTACTATATGCAAGAACCGTTGTTTCTGCGTCCTGAGGACAGTGGCACGAAGGAGTCGCCGCTCGTCATCCGCGGTAGTGGCAAGCACCAGAGCGTCATCTGTGGCGACCCTCGCCAAAAACATACGCAGATATGGCCGTTAAAAGAACCAAGTGACAGCTTTCCGACTAAAGAACATGACGACGGTCTTCCGAAGAAAGGCATGGAGCGCATGATTGATTTCAATCCTGCCAATCGCACCATCACCATACCTACCCCACCTCATAACGTTCTCCAGACCAAGAATCTGGAAATGGTGGTTCACCAACGGTGGGCTATCGCCATCCTACGTGTGAAAGAGATGAAGGTGGAAGGCGACAAAACCATTGTGTCCTTTATGGAGCCTGAAAGTCGTCTGGAGTTCGAGCATCCCTGGCCACAACCCGTTATTGGAGGTGAGAAGGGTAACAGCTCTTTCCTGCTGCGCTCCACGGAACAACGCGACGGCATTGAGCAGTTGATGATTGTGGACGGTGCCAACTATGTACGTTTCGAAGGATTATCTTTCAATAAGACTTGCTGGAACCGTCCCTTGCACAAAGGACACGTCACCCTGCAGGGCGGCTTTCCCCTCGTTGATGCCTACAAACTGAAAGAAAACCCAGGGTTACCTTGGGACAGCGGACTCGAGAACCAGGCGTGGATAGAACGTCCCGTCAGTGCGGTCACCGTGCGCAACGCCCACCACGTAGACTTCTACTCGGTGTTGTTCGAGAATCTTGCCGCCACCGCCTTGGACTTTGTCGATAACGTCAGTGACTGTCTGGTACAGAAATGCACCTTCGGCAACATTGGCGGCACAGCCATCATGGGAGGTTCCTTTGCAGAAAGTCCGATGGAGGTACATCGTCCCTACCAGCATCTGGCAGAACGCTGCCAACAGCTGACCATCAAAGAAAACTTCGTTGTAGATGCTGCCAACGAGGACTGGGGAGCCGTGGGCATCGCACTGGGTTATGTACGCCACTGCACCATCAGCAGGAATTACGTGAATTTCCTCAGCTACTCAGGCATCTGCATTGGTTGGGGATGGACACCACACAACACGGGCATGGAGCATAACAGCATCACGGGCAACAGCGTCAAAAACTATGCCCGCCAGCTTTACGACGCAGGGGGTATCTACACTTTGAGCAACCAGCCCGGCTCCGTCATCAGCAACAACAAGATCAGTGCGCCCTACCCTGCTCCCTATGTCACCAACGACCGCGGTTTCTGCATCTATCTCGATGCCTGCACAGATGGCTTTACGATAGAAAACAACCGAGTGGTCGGCGGTTCGGACGCTGATACACGTCTCATTCGTCGTGACGAAATCGGCGACAACCACCCAGGTCCAAACCTCATATTCAAACAATGAAACAAACCAACTATCATCTCTTCGACTTCATGGACTTTGATCCATCCTTGCAGAAGGACGAAGCCCTTTGGAAGGCATACGCACCCACAAAGATAGAGGAACGAGAGGGCGACATCATCGTCAGCATCCCCTATCAGAAACAACTGCATCAGGAAGACATGGCGCCTGACACATCAGTTCCCCAGCAGTCTTTCGACCTCATCATCCGGGCTTACGAGCCTAACATCCTCCGCCTGTTTACCACCATGAGTGGCGACGAGATGACGGAGGCTGACGACATGCTGCAGTTCAGCCCTGACATCAAGCGCCTACCCCTTCATTATGTATGTGGTGATGTCATCGCCACTAATGGGAAGAAGGTGGTGAAGATAGATTTCAGTGAGCCTCAGTTGGATAAATGGAGTGACCTGTTGCCGGCACCACAGCCCGCACCCTTCATCACCTTCTATCCCGATGGTGACGAGACGAAAGGCATTGCTCTGAGTGACGACCACTTCTCGCCTCCCCGCTACGATGCCCTGCCTTTGGGTTTTGTAAGTTGCGATGACATCGCAACAAACAAGACCGAGCGTGCCACCATCTCGTTCCGCTGCGAGGCCGACGAGTGTTTTGTGGGTACCGGTGAGCGCTTCCGCAAGATGGACCTGAGCGGACAGACCTTCCAACTGAAGAACCAGGATGGACAGGGTGTCAACAACCGTCGTTGCTATAAGAATATCCCGTTCTATATGAGCAGTCGCATGTATGGCAGCTTCTATCATACAAGCGATTACTGCAAGCTGTCACTGGCAGACCACTCCACACGTTCCGTCCAGTTTCTCAACGACCACGCGACCCTTGATGTTTTCCTCATCGGTGGCCAAACACCAGAGGAGATTCTGCGTTCCTATCGCATGTTGACAGGTTACCCGCAGATGCCTCCACTCTGGTCGTTCGGCATCTGGATGAGCCGCATGACGTACTTTTCTGCTGATGAGGTCAACGACATCTGCAACAGACTGAGAAAAGAGCATTATCCGTGCGACGTCATACACCTGGACACGGGCTGGTTCCGAACCGACTGGCTCTGCGAATGGAAGTTCAATCCCGAGCGTTTTCCTAACCCTCAGGGTTTTATCCAGCACCTCGCCAGTCAGGGTTTCAAGGTCTCACTGTGGCAGTTACCATACGTGGCTAAAGGTGCCGAACAACTAACTGAGGCAAAAGAAAACCATTACATTAGCCAACCAACGAAAGACGAGGATACGACAACAGGCGGTGCCTCGAATTTCTCAGCACTTGACTATGCCGGTACCATCGACTTTACCTATCCGAAGGCTGTCGAGTGGTACAAGGATAAATTACTAAAGCCGCTGCTTGATATGGGCGTCAAATGCATCAAGACCGACTTTGGGGAGAACATACACATGGACCACCGCTACCACGCCTCGACCCCAGAGCGGCTGAACAACATATACGCTCTACTATACCAAAAGGCAGCATACGACATCACTAAAGAGGTGACGGGCGATGGTATCGTTTGGGCCCGTGCGGCATGGGCGGGTTGTCAGCGCTATCCATTGCATTGGGGCGGTGACAGCGAATCGTCTTGGGCTGGCATGGCAGGTTCATTGAAAGGCGGTCTGCACTTTGGTTTGAGTGGCTTTGCATTCTGGAGCCATGACGTCCCCGGATTCCATTCTACGCCTGACTTCATGAACTTGCCCCTTGACGAGAACGTCTATGTCCGTTGGACTCAGTTTGGTGTCTTCTCCAGTCACATGCGCTACCATGGGACATGTAAGCGTGAACCATGGCACTATCCCAACATTGCTCCCATCATCAAGAAATGGTGGAAGTTGCGCTATAAGCTCCTTCCATATATTATTGAGCAAGCTGAACTATGTACCAAGACTGGCTGGCCCATGTTGCGAGCCTTGCTAATGCAACATCCTCACGACCGTCAGGTGTGGCACATCGATGACGAGTACTATTTCGGCTCAGAATTCCTTGTTGCCCCAGTGATGACCAGCAACAATTGTCGCGACATCTATCTGCCAGAAGGACTGTGGGTCAACTTCTTCACGGGTGAGCGTTTAGATGGTGGTCGCTGGTACTATAACGTGGAAGTTCCTCATGACCAGATGCCTATCTTCGTGCGTCCTGGTGCCCTCATCAAGTTGTATCCTGACGAGGTTGATTGTACCGATCAAATGGATCTTTCAAAAGCTATAACGATTGAAATCACCAAAGACTATAAAGGTCTTGAATCTTTCTGAAATTGAACCTTTCTGAAATTTAATGTTTAATGTTTAATCTTTAATATAACAAACGTGGAAAGTCACTACATGCAAGGCCTTGATTGGCTGATTCTGGGAATATATTTCGCGATACTTATTGCGATTGGCGTATGGGCTAGTAGCAAACGCAAGAAAGGTGGTGCACTGTTTCTTGCTGAACGATCGTTGCGATGGCACCATATCGGTTTCTCCATGTGGGGCACCAACGTCGGACCATCGATGCTGATAGCCTCAGCCTCAGCAGGTTTTACCACAGGTATTGTCAGTGGTAACTATGCATGGTATGCCTTCGTGTTCATCGCTTTGCTGGCGTTTGTGTTTGCGCCACGTTATTTGGGTGCCAAAGTCTCTACGCTCCCTGAATTCATGGGGCTGCGTTTCGGACAGTCCACACGCAACATCCTGGCGTGGTACACCATTGTGACCATCGTCATCTCGTGGCTTGCACTGACACTTTTTGCTGGTGGCATCCTCATCCGTCAGGTGTTCGATATTCCCATGTGGATGTCAGCGTTGGTATTACTCATCATCAGTGCATTCTTTACGATGTTGGGTGGACTAAAAGCCGTAGCTTATACGAACGTATATCAAATGATTCTGCTCATCGTCGTATCGCTGGTACTGGTCATCGTCGGACTCGATAAGGTGGGTGGCGTCAGCGCCCTCGTCGATAAGGTTCCCGCCGACTATTGGGTAATGTTCAAGCCCAACACAGACGAAGCATTCCCGTGGCTCCCCATCATCCTCGGCTATCCTGTCATGGGTGTCTGGTTCTGGTGTACTGACCAGTCGATGGTACAGCCCGTATTGGCTGCCAAGGATTTGCGCGAAGGGCAGTTAGGCACCAACTTCACAGGATGGCTCAAGATATTGGACGTAGCACTCTACATTCTGCCAGGTATTATTTGTTTTGCGCTGTTCGGCGACACGCTTAAGAATCCTGACGAAGCCTATTTAACGATGGTCGAGAATCTGTTCCCGGTAGGTATGGTAGGACTCGTCTTCGCTGTGCTCACCGCTTGTCTGGTCAGCACCATCGGCTCTGCACTCAACGCACTTTCCACTGTCTTCACGATGGATATCTACGTCAAACGTTTCAACCCCGATGCCTCACAGCGCCAAATCAACATCGTAGGCCGAACGGTTACCGTGGTGGGTGCTACCTTGGCCATCATACTGACCGTCGCTATCGACAGCATCAAGGGTCTCAACCTATTTAATGTGTTCCAGTCCGTGCTGGGCTTCATCGCTCCTCCGATGGCTGCCGTCTTCGTGCTGGGCATCTTCTGGAAGCGTTGCACCACACGGGCAGCCAATTTCGCCCTCACCGTTGGCACAACGTTCTGCCTCATTGTGGGGGTACTATACCTCTGGCCCCCTGAGTGGCTGCAGTTCCCCTGGCCCCACTTCATGCTGCTATCGTTTGAACTGTTCGTCATTCTAACCGTTGCTATGGTTGTCATCTCGCTTACCAACCGTGACAAGACACAATACCATATCCCCGAACCTATCAACGAAGGGTGGTCTCGACTGGCTATTGGTCTTTGGATAACCCTCGCCGTAGTGATGATTGGGCTCTACATCTACTTTAATTAATACAACAATATGAAAAGAATACTATTTATAGCTTGTTGCTGTGGCATAGCAACATACACAACGGCTCAGGGGCTAACCGACATGAGCCGCACTAAGCAGGCCGTGATGCAAAACACACCAATGGGTGCCGTACACTGGACAGGTGGTTTCTGGGGCGACCGTTTCCAGATACTATCTACAACTGGTATATGGTCGATGTGGGACACGTGGAACACACCATGGGAGACTGTTGACGCTGAAGGTAAACACGGCTCACACGGTTTCCGCAACTTCGAAGTGGCTGCTGGCACTGTCAAAGGCAAGCATCATGGACCTCCATTCCACGATGGCGACATGTACAAGTGGTTGGAAGCCTGTGCAGCAGTATATGCTATCACGAAGGATCCAAAATTAGACACACTGATGGACAAGTTCATCGAACAGGTGGCACTAGCCCAGCGTGCCGACGGCTATATCCACACCCCCGTCGTTATCAGCGAGCGTAATGCAGGCATAGACTCCCACGCCACTACTCCCGGCGCATCAGCGTCGGGGGCTGAGAACGCTGCGGGCATCGAGATCGGCAAAGACCAGAAGCATGCCTTTGCCTCACGTCTGAATTTCGAGACCTACAACCTCGGACACCTCATGACGGCAGGTATCATCCACAAGCGCGCTACAGGAAAGACCACTTTGTTCGACTGTGGACGCAAGGCTGCCGACTTCCTCTACAATTTCCTAACAAATGACGCTGCCGAGCTGTCACGAAATGCCATCTGTCCCAGCCACTATATGGGTGCAGCTGAGATGTATCGTGAGACAGGTGACGAGAAGTACCTCACCCTCGCCAAGGGGTTGATAGCCATTCGCGACAGCGTGACCAATGGTGAGGATCATAATCAGGACCGCCATAAGTTCCGCGACCAGTACGAAGCAATGGGACATGCCGTCCGTGCCAATTACCTCTACGCCGGTGTTGCCGACCTCTATGCTGAGACGGGCGAGGCACAACTGATGAAGAATCTGAGTGCCATCTGGGACGACATCGTGAATCATAAAATATACATCATGGGCGGCTGCGGTGCCCTCTACGACGGTGTCAGCCCTGACGGCACAACATACGACCAGCCTAGCATCCAACAAATTCACCAGGCCTACGGACGCCAGTTCCAATTGCCACAAGAAACTGCCCACAACGAGATATGTGCACAAATCGGCATGCTTCTCTTCTCATGGCGAATGTACCAAGCCACAGCTGACGGCAAGTATCTTGACAACATCGAGAACGAGCTTTATAACGGCATCCTTAGTGGCATTTCGTTGGATGGTCGCGACTTCTTCTATACCGAGGCCCTGCGCCGCACCAAGGAGTTCCCCTACGTCATGCGTTGGCCCAAGCACCGTCAGCGCTATATCTCCTGCTTCTGCTGTCCGCCTAACACATTACGCACGCTCTGTGAGGCCCAAGAGTATGCCTACAGCATCAGTAAGGACACACTCTACGTCAACCTCTACGGCCAGAACTCCCTAGTAACCAAGGACCTTGTGTTAGAACAGGCCACTGACTATCCGTGGGACGGCAGGATTTCTATCGACATCAAGAAGGTAAAACGTCTGGCTACTGTCGTTCTTCATATACCTGCATGGGCCGAAAGCTATACACTCCGCGTCAACGGTGAACAGGTTTCCTCGCCAGTCATAACACGCAAATGGAAAAAAGGTGACCATATTGAACTTGACATACCCATAAAGACGCGTCTTGTCGAAGCTAACCCCTTGGTCGAGGAAGCCAAGAACCAGATTGCCGTCATGCGTGGCCCCATCGTCTATTGTCTGGAAGGACAGGATATTGCTGATGGTGTACGCATCAACGACATCGCCTTGCCTGCTGATATTCGTCTGACCGAAAAAAAGATGACCATCAGCGGTCACGAGATGATAGTTCTCGAAGGCGATGCCCTCATCATAAACACAAAACCTTGGAACAACCAGACGCTCTACCGCGACCTCCGTCCTGCCGCAAAGAAGAAGGTACACATCCGCCTGATTCCCTACTACGCCTGGGACAATCGTGGCATTGACGACATGAGCCTCTGGCTGCCTTTAGCACGTTAACATCATGAGAAAAGTCATTATTATCATTCTCTTCGTCTGTGGTCTGACCGCCCACGCTGCCGACATCCATATTACGCCTGACTCATCCCTTGCTGATGCTATCCGTAAGGCCCGTGAGATGCGTCGTTTAAACCAAGCCACCGATGTCACCATCCACCTTGCCTCTGGCACCTATTTCCTCTACGAACTCCTCCGTCTTCGTCCTGAGGACAGCGGCCTCACCATCACTGGTAACGACGCGGTTATCAGTGGTGGACTGAAGATTACGAATTGGAAAAAGCAGGGGAAACTGATGGTTGCCGACGTTCCCGACTTCAACGGACGCCCTATCGACTTCCGCCAGTTGTGGGTAAACGGTCAGAAGGCTATCCGTGCCCGTGATGTCAGCGACTTCGAAAAGATGCACCGCATCCGTACCTACGACAAGAAAAACCACATTCTCTGGGTTCCCAAGACTGCTGTCACGAAAATATTGAATGCGCCTTACACAGAGATGGTGCTGCACGAAATGTGGTGTACGTCGAACCTCCGCATCAAAAGCCTTAGTGTACACGGCGATTCAGTCGCCGTAACCTTTCACAACCCTGAGGCGAAACTCCAATTCGAGCATCCTTGGCCCTCACCCATGACACCTAACACAGGTCATCCCTCGCCCTTCTATCTGACCAACGCCAAAGAACTGCTCGATGAACCTGGCGAATGGTATCACGACATCCGTGAACACAAGCTCTACTATATGCCACGTCAAGGTGAGACCATCCGCGAAGCTGTTGTTCCCGTTCTGGAAACGCTGATAGAAGTCATCGGCACTGCCGAGCATCCCGTCAGGGATATCATTATCAAGGGGGTGACCTTCAGCCATACCACTTGGATGCGTCCCTCTGAGAAGGGCCACGTACCCTTGCAAGCTGGCATGTATCTGACTGAGGCCTATAAGCTCCGTCCACAGATTGACCGTCCTAACAATCATAAGTTGGACAATCAGGGATGGTTAGGTCGCGCCGATGCTGCCATTGAGGTAAGATATGCTGAGAACATCAGCTTCGACGCATGCCGTTTCGAGCATCTTGGCGGCTCAGGTCTCGACTACGTTATTGGTTGTCGCGGCGGAACCGTGACACACTGTACCTTTACTGATATTGCTATGAACGGCTACGTCTGTGGTTCCTTCTCGCCTGAAGGTCTCGAAACTCACCTACCCTATCATCCTACTGACTTCCGCGAGGTTTGCACCAAGCAAGAGGTGACGAATTGTGAGTTTTCCAACGTCAGCAATGAGGATTGGGGATGTGTAGCCATTGCAGCAGGTTATGTCAATGGCATAACCATTGACCACAATACCATCCATGATGTATCATATACGGGCATCTCGCTCGGTTGGGGTTGGAACCGCGACTTGGTATGCATGAAGGATAATAAAGTACATGCAAACCTTATATATAACTATGCCCAGCACATGTACGACTGCGCAGGCATCTACACCCTCGGCAATCAGCCTGGCACCATCATATCAGAGAACGTTGTTCGCGATATAGCCAAGCCCAGCTACGTCCACGACCCCAACCATTGGTTTTATCTCTATACCGACGAAGGTTCCAGTAACATCACTTTGCGCGACAACTGGACGCCCAGCGACAAGTTCCTGAAGAACGCCAATGGTCCTGGCAACGTTTGGGAGAACAATGGTCCGCAGGTCAGCGACGACATCAAGCGACGTGCTGGTATTCAGAGATAAAGGACTCAGATGTTGATGCCGTAGTTCTGCTTTACTTCACTCATGACGAACGTACTCTCAATAGCACCTACATGGTCAATATCACCAAGTTTGGTCAACACAAACTCTTGATATTGTTTCATATCTCGTGCGCGAACCTTTAATAAGTAATCATATGCACCTGAGGTATTATAACACTCTGTCACCTCGGGAATACGCTGAATGCGTCGTACAAAGGCATCGGCTATCTCGTGGTTAATCTGCGTCAGCTTCACCTTGCAGAACACCAACAGGCCTTGGTCCAGCTTATCTGGATCCAGAATGGCTACATACTTCTTGATATACCCCTTTTTCTCCAGTCGTTTCTGACGTTCAAAAACGGGTGTCGGAGTCAAATGTACCGCATCGGCCAACTCTTTAGTGGTCAATTTGGCATTTTTTTGCAGCGTTTTCAGTATCTGCAGGTCAGTTTCGTCTAATATTTCAGCCATTTTTCTATCGTTTTATCTGTCTTTTTAGAGTTTTATTCTGTTAGAGGGCACCAAAAGGCCCTTTCTTGGAACACTTTTCTTTTTTCGATGCAAATTTAGCTATTTATTCTGAATTACGCAAGAAATTTGGAAGATATTTCTAAAGTTCGTACCTTTGCATCGTCAAACAAAAGAAAAAGTAAACAACAATATTAACAATTAAAAAAGGATAAGATTATGAGTACAAAGAATTACAAGTTTGAGACCCTTCAACTCCATGTAGGCCAAGAACAGGCTGACCCCGCAACCGACGCTCGCGCAGTACCCATCTATCAGACTACGAGCTATGTGTTCCGTAACTCACAGCACGCTGCCGACCGTTTTGGTCTTCGCGATGCAGGTAATATCTATGGTCGTCTTACCAACTCTACCCAGGGTGTGTTCGAAGACCGTGTGGCTGCCCTCGAAGGTGGTGTAGCCGGACTGGCTGTTGCCTCTGGTGCTGCTGCTATCACATACGCTCTGCAGAACATCGTGCAGGCTGGCGACCATATCGTTGCTGCCGACAACCTGTATGGCGGTTCCTATAACCTGATCACCCACACCTTAGCCACTCAGGGCATTAGCAATACCATTATTAATGTAAACGACCTCGACGCTCTCGAAGCAGCCATTAAACCCAACACAAAAGTAATATATGCCGAAACATTCGGTAACCCCAACTCTGACGTGCTCGACCTTGAAGATGTGGCTGCTGTAGCCCACAAGCACGGCATTCCCTTCATCGTCGACAACACCTTTGGAACTCCTTACCTGATTCGTCCCTTGGAGCACGGAGCCGACATCGTAGTTCACTCCGCTACCAAGTTCCTAGGCGGACACGGAACCTCACTGGGTGGTGTGATTGTTGATGGTGGAAAGTTCGATTGGAAGCAGAACGACAAGTTCCCCACTCTCTCTAAGCCCGACCCAAGCTATCACGGCATTGTCTTTGCCGATGCAGTAGGCGCAGCCGCTTACGTTACCCGCATTCGTGCCGTCATCCTGCGTGATACTGGTGCAGCCATCTCTCCCTTCAATGCCTTCATTCTCTTGCAGGGAGTAGAGACGCTGAGTCTGCGTGTAGAACGTCATGTGGAGAATGCCCTGAAGGTGGTCGATTTCCTCGCCAACCATCCCAAGGTAGCTAAGGTTAATCATCCTGCTCTGGAGAGTCACCACGACCACAAGCTCTACCAGAAGTACTTCCCCAATGGTGGCGGCAGCATCTTCACCTTCGAGATTAAGGGCGGACAGGAAGAAGCCTGGAAGTTTATCGATGCCCTGCAGATTTTCTCCCTGCTGGCCAACGTGGCCGACGTGAAGAGCCTGGTGATTCACCCCTACACCACCACTCACTCACAGCTCTCCCCCGAGGAGTTGGCCGAGCAACACATCACACCTGCCACCGTGCGTCTCAGCATCGGTACAGAGCACATCGACGACATCATCGACGACTTGGCACAAGCACTCGACAAGATTTGAATATAGAACCACTTTTGTTGATTAATCTGCCAAATCCCCCTAAAGATTTGGCAGATTGCTTTAAAATTCGTATTTTTGCACTCACAAACCGACACTTATGAGGAATTATATTATTGCCGACAATCAGGAACTGACACGTTTTGCGTTGGAGAGTCTGCTTGAGAAAAACGAAGATAGCGTCATATATCGTGCCTTCGACAGAGCTGGACTTGTAGCTCTGCTCAAGGAACACGAGAGTGCCGTGGTGCTACTCGACTACACACTGTTCGACTTTGCCGATGAGGACCAGTTGCTCATTATTGCCGAGCGTTTCAACCTGTCCGACTGGATACTCCTCAGCGACGAGCTCACCCCACAGTTCATCCGTCGTGTTGTATATTCGTCCCATCAGTTCAGCGTGATATTCAAGGATGGTCCACTCAGCGAGTTACGCGACGCCTTGAATGCTGTCGAACGCCACACGCGCTACCTCAGTCAACGCGCCCTCGAAACCATCATTACCCAACAGCAGCAAGAGGAAGAAACGCCCAGCATTCTGACTACCACAGAGATGGAGATTGTAAAAGCCATCGCCCAGGGCAAGACTACCAAGGAAATAGCTGCCGAACGCTTCTCCAGTATCCACACCGTCACGACCCACCGCAAAAACATCTTCCGCAAACTGGGCATCAACACAGCCCATGAAGCGGTTAAATACGCACTTCGGGCCGGATTGATTGATCCGAGTGAATTTTATATTTAACCACCTTTACACCCACATTTACGACTGTATGATGAAAAGAAAATTGTTGTTTGGCCTTGTAGCCCTGTTTTTATCAGTATCAGCGCATGCCCAGACAGCGCTGAAGAAGGTATACAACGAAGACATTAACCCCATCGAACAGATTGACCACGCCCTCCTCAAGGCCAATAACAGTGGTAAGTTCGTCATCTGTCAGGTGGGCGGCAACTGGTGCCCCTGGTGTCTGCGCTTTGCAGACTTCATCACGAATGACACAGCCATCAGCAAGGTCATCAACGACAACTTCGAGTATATCCATGTCAACTACAATCCTCGCAAATCAGGCGGTGAGGAGAAGGAAAAGCAGGCTGCCGCCTTGATGAAGCGCTTGGACAATTGCGGTCGCTTCGGCTTCCCCGTATTCGTAGTCCTCGACAAAACCGGTAAGGTAATTCACATTCAGGATTCAAGTTTTCTGGAAGAGGGAAAAAGCTATAACCAAGAGAAAGTCCTGCGATTCTTCAAAAACTGGACGCCCCAAGCCGTCAAGTAAGCAAATTCGCCAACCCGTCAATCATGATGATCAGTTTCGAAATAAGCAGTTACTCAGCTCAATTCCTCCACCTCTTTAATAGTCAATCCCGTGGCCTGTGCAATTTGTTCATCTGAGAGCTTTGCCATTGCTTTTAGTCTCTGAGCCGTTTCAACAGCTTGCTTGTAAGCATCACTGTCTATTTCAGAATAATCATCCTCACCTTGTTCCCATTCATTCCAGTTGATTTCTGAGAGATCAATGTCACGAACAAATTGCCGGACATTATCGATACATTTCAGGATGTCTTCCAGACGGTTCTTATCTCTTTTCCGTTCTCTCATAAATCAACCTTTTATCGCGATTCACGCTTTCAACTGCAAATGGTTTCAAAGTACCTTCTTCGACAAGGTCTATCTTATGTCCTGTAATATCTTCCAAATCACAGATAATACCAGCATATTTCAGCAATCCGATAGGATGGTCTTTGTCCAGTTCCACAAGAATATCAATATCACTCCAAGGCTTCTGCTCTCCTCTGGAATATGAGCCAAACAGCCATGCTTTCAAGACTGGCTGAGTCTTGAAATAGTCGGCTATCCTTTCTTGCATAATTTGTGTACTCATAGACAGTTAGCTGTTTCTTGGTGCAAATATACGAATATTTTCTGAATTAGCAAGCGTTCTTACAATCTTTTTATATCCTGATTATGCTGTACTGAGAAAAGTAATGATATGGTAGGGAGTGTAGCCATACACTTGTCTCGCACTTCCATCGCTTTACCCAAGGTGATGCCAGCCTTGAAAGAATATTTTAAGGCACAGGCCAAACATGAGGAGACCAAGTTTAAGGGTGACTATACACAAGTGCCAAGAGGACGTGTAGCTTGGAATATCGATAAGTTCATCGTTCTTGTAGGCCATTGGGCAGAGCCGATTCTTGATGAGCTTACGACACTTGTCGAAGAAGAATTCTCTCTTCCGTACTTCGAGTTTATCTATGATGAGCACTGGGATCTTGGTCATGGCTGGTCTGGAGATATGTAACCCTGACTCGGACCTATTATCAGCTACAGCTACATTTTCGGACGCAAGAAGCGCAAGTAACAAAACAGGTACGCAGCGACCGCTGCCGACTTTAGCCACGCCCGCCACCGATATCAGCAGCGACCGCTGCTGATAAAAGACACGCCCGCTGCTGACTAGCGAGAGATTGTCTCTCTCCCTGTCCCAACGTCATTTACTCCCTGTAAGCGACTCACTTTCCCCCTGCAAGTGACGTCCGAACAACCGTAAAGCAACATCCTTTCCACGATGATGTTATTATCCCTCATACACCAGGTGTAACAGCGTGCCTGTCTTTTACCTTTGCACGCTGGAATCTGAGTAGGTCCAAGTGTGAAGGAAGCTTAAAGCGAACTGGTAACTTTTTGGGATATGCTCCGTAAAGGGATCCAGACATAGTCCTCCCTTAGCCTTCTCCAGATTCCGTTATAAGGT
>JAFVHO010000097.1 GCA_017474485.1 Prevotella sp. | reverse complement strand
CTCCATCAGCGACATAATCCACTTGCCTTTGTTCTGGCTTTCTCCACTATACGGTGGATTACCTATGACAACCATCACAGGACAGTCACGCTTAATCACATTGGCTTCTGCGGCCTCACGGCTGAGCCATTGGGCAAAGAGGGTGCGTGGTTCGTTATTGCTCTCCTCAAGAGAGTTAGTCAGATAGACATGCAGACGTTTTTCTGACTGGTGCTGATAGCCTGTTTCGTTCAGCAACATATCAAGTTTTAAATGAGCTACGGCATACGAGGCCATCAATATCTCGAAACCGTTCAAACGAGGCAACAAGTGTTGTTCCACATACTGCTGCCAAATGCCTTGCTGGTCACGATAGCGATCATATATCTGATTGACCACCTCTGCCAAGAATGTGCCTGTGCCAGTAGCAGGATCAAGAATCTGTACACGATGAAAGCGTTTCATGGCGTGCTTCATGCCGTCTTTGGTACGTCCGTCATAACTCTGCTCAACGGCAACGTCCTTTTCAATCGTAGAGTAGTCGGCTAATCCTTCTGGCAGATTAAACTCCTTTTGCAGAATCTCGTCAACAGCCCTCACGATGAAGCCAACGACAGGTTGTGGCGTGTACCAAACGCCTTTCGACTTACGCAGTTTGGGATTGTATTCAGATAGGAAGTCCTCGTAGAAGTGAATCATGGGGTCGTGGTGGCGTTTGTCCTCACCATAGGCTTTCATGATTTTCTGTAAGTCAGAAGCCAAGAACACCGTCACCAAGTCATCTACTACCCATGCAATACGTTCATCAAGGTCATTGCCAGCCAGATTATTGAAGATCTGACGCAGGAAAGGATTGGTCTTTGGAATCAACTTTGCAGCCTCCTCACGGCTAAAGTCCTCTGGAGTATCATCGTGCAAACGTGCAGCAAACATACCGTAGGCAATAGTCTGTGCATAGATGTCAGCAAAGTCTGAGGGTTTCAGTTCCTGAATGAGCACGTCCTTGAAAGCGTTATACTGTCCTCGCAGATTGTCGTTGGCATAACTCTCTGTATCATCATTCATGGCCTGCTCGATGATATTTTCTAGGAGGCGCGCCTTACCTGCCATCAACTTAGCTAGACGTGATGCTGATGTGATGCGCTGAATGGCGTTGTTACCTACATGCTCTATGAGATTCAGAAACTTATCTTCGTTCTCATTGATGGCAACAATCTTGTCACCCTTCACTCCTGCGATACGCACACTATCCACAAATTCACCATGCTCATAAAGGTGGAAATCCAGGTAGTCAGTAAAGATAATATAGTCGAGAGCCTGCTTGTAGCGAGTAAACTGCTCCTTATGGCCATGAGGATTGCGCCCGTCAAGGTCGTTATCACCAATGTCCTTTGCCTCGATATAGAACACAGGTATACCATCCTTTCGACTGGCGATATAGTCAGGCGCGCCACATTTCACACGTTTAGGTTCGTTTACGATGCGCAGTTTGGGCAATAGCGTCTGCATCAACTGCTCCAAAGTGCCTCTGTAGCTGTGCTCTGTCGCGTTGCCAGCGCGATACTTCTGATTGACGGTACTAATATATTCTTTTAGGTTCATAATCTTTGTTCTATTAGGCGCAAAGATACAAAATATTATCGAGATTATCCACAACTGAGCACATTTTTTAATATAAGGGACTCTTTTCCATACTCATACCACCAGCGGGTAGCGGGTGTTTCACGCTGTTACGCAGTTACGCAGTTACGCAGTTACTTTTACCGTCGGCGAATGTTTATTACCGCTAGCGATGTGTGTCAATTATGTTCTGATGAGAGTTTTGTTTGGATATTGTGTTTATATCTGTGGTGTTTGTATTATT
>JAFVHO010000013.1 GCA_017474485.1 Prevotella sp. | reverse complement strand
TTGCCGCCGCCACCGCTGCCGCCGACGCTGTAGAAACCGTCGCGCAGTTTATCGTAGGTGTCGGCGCCGCCGTCAAGGCCGACGGTGGTCTTCAGGGTTACTGTTTTGCTCGTGTTCAGGGGCTGCTGCGGAGTGTCGGCGATGCTGTCGTCGCCGCCGGAGCAGCCTGTCATCATTGCGCCCACCAGTGCGAGGGCAACCATGTAATCTCTCCGTTTCATAATTCTCTTTTTATGATTAATCTTTTTCGGTTGCAAAGAAACGACATTTTCCCTTATTCCCCGCACGTTCTTCAAGAAAAATGCAGCGAGAGCAGAATAATCGCACCTCGGAAATTTGGTTTTTCGCTCGCTTATTCGTACCTTTGCACACCGTATGATAGTATGTATTGCAGAGAAACCTAGCGTGGCACGGGATATCGCCCGTATTATCGGGGCTACATCGAGCCACGACGGATATATGGAAGGCAACGGCTATCAGGTGACATGGACGTTTGGTCACCTGTGTACGCTGAAGGAGCCCCATGACTACACGCCTATGTGGCGGGCATGGAGCCTGACTTCGTTGCCAATGATACCAGAGCGTTTTGGTATCAAACTGATTGACGACCAAGGTATCAAGAAACAGTTTGGAATCATCGAAGGACTGATGCAGAAAGCCGAGCGCATCGTGAACTGTGGTGACGCTGGGCAGGAGGGAGAACTCATTCAGCGCTGGGTAATGCAGAAAGCGGGCGCCAAGTGTCCCGTCAGCCGCCTGTGGATATCGTCGATGACTGACGAAGCTATTCGTGAAGGTTTCCAGAACCTGAAAGACCAGGCAGACTACCAACCGTTGTATCTGGCAGGACTCTCACGTGCCAGCGGCGCCTGGCTGTTAGGCATGAACGCCACACGCCTCTATATGTTGCGCTATGGGCAGAACCGTCAGGTGCTGTCGATAGGACGCGTGCAGACCCCTACCCTCGCCCTCATAGTCAACCGTCAGAAGGAGATAGACAACTTCAAGCCAGAGCCCTACTGGGTGCTGGCCACCGTCTATCGCGATACAACATTTACCGCCACCAAGGGCAAGTTCACGTCGAAGGAAGAGGGCGAAGAGGCCTTCAAGACCATCGAAGGCAAGCCCTTCACGGTGACGAAGGTGGAGAAAAAGGAGGGCAAGGAACAGCCGCCACAATTGTATGACTTGACATCGCTGCAAGTTGACTGTAACCGCAAGTTCGGATTCTCGGCCGAGATGACGCTGAACCTGATTCAGGCCCTATATGAGAAGAAGTACACCACCTATCCGCGTGTAGATACGCAATACCTCTCTGACGACATCTACCCCAAATGTCCGCAGACCATGAACGGCCTCTATCAGACAAAATTCGGTGGTGTGGCCCCCTATGCAGAGTTAATCAAGCCCATTGGTGGCAAGCCATTGAAGAAAACCAAGCGCGTGTTCGATTCCTCGAAAGTGACCGACCACCACGCCATCATTCCCACAGGTGTCATTCCACAAGGGTTGAGTGATGCCGAGCAGAAAGTTTTCGACCTCGTGGCACGCCGTTTCATAGGCGTCTTTCTGCCAGACTGCAAGTTCTCGACAACAACAGTACTTGGCGAGGTTGACGGCATCGAATTCAAGGTTACAGGTAAAGAGATATTGGATCCAGGATGGCGCGTGGTGAGGGATACCTCGCCTAACACCGCCGAGGGGGAGGAACAAGTCACTTCGCCTTCGGAAGGGAAGGGGGAGGCCGCCGAGGAGCGCACGCTACCCACCTTCGTCAAGGGCGAGAGCGGTGAGCACAAGCCAACGCTCACCGAGAAGATGACCACGCCGCCACCCTACTACAACGAGGCATCACTGCTGCGCGCTATGGAGACGGCTGGCAAATTTGTTGAGGACGAAACCCTGCGTGCTGCCATGAAAGAGAACGGCATCGGTCGTCCATCGAGTCGTGCTTCCATCATAGAAACGCTCTTCAAGCGTCACTATATCCGTCGTGAACGCAAGCGCCTTGTAGCCACACCTACAGGCATTGAACTCATCGACCTGATTCACGAAGACCTTCTCAAGAGCTGTGAACTCACTGGTATCTGGGAAAAGAAGCTGCGCGACATCGAACATCAGAAGTATGACGCACAGCAGTTTATCAACGAACTGAAACAGCAGGTTACCGACATTGTCCGTGACGTTATGAGTGACCCCACCAACCGCCGCATTACCGCGATGCCGCTAGAGGAAGAGAAAAAGAAGAAAGGTAAGAAGTAAAAAGAAAGCCCCGCAATTGCGAGGCTTTACTTTTTTATTTCACTGTGATATGTACGTTGCGTTGTTTGATATTCTGACAATTGTTGAACACAGCATCGCTCTTGGCAATGATGTTGATGTTCTGCAAGCGGATGCCGTTGATGGGCATCTCGGGCAGACCGTTGAACTCCATGGCACGTCCGGCACCATTGCAGACAATGTTCTTGATGTCGATGTTGCGGAAGATGGGCGTCTCCTCAGTCACAGGCTGCTTGGTGGTGTTGTCGGGATTGTCGCCATCGGCCAGCATCTCAGCCACGGACTTGCCGCCATAGTACATATTAAAGGTGATGGCATCGGTCTTGATATCGGTCATCGAGACGTTGTCGATAAAAATGTTTTCGACGATTCCGCCACGACCGCGTGTAGACTTGAAGCGCAGGCCGACGTCAGTGCCCAGGAACTGGCAGTTCTCGACGAGGATATTCTTCACGCCGCCACTCATCTCTGAGCCTACCACGAAACCACCGTGACCGGCAAAGACGGTGCAACCGTCGACCACCACATTCTCGCAGGGACGACCACGCAGGCGTCCGTCCTTGTCCTTACCGCTCTTGATGCAGATACCGTCGTCGCCGGCGTCGAACTTCGAGTTGACAATCAGCGCATTCTTACACGACTCCAGGTCGAGCGCATCGCCATTCTGGGCGTATGAAGGATTACGTGCCAGCACATCGTCGAGGATGATGTTCTCGCACATCAGCGGATGGAGGTTCCAAGCAGGTGAATTCTGGAAGATGACGCCCTGCAGAAGCACGTTCTTGCAATTGACCAGCGACACCATGACAGGACGCAGGAAACGCTTGATACGGTTCCATTCCTCGTCGGTAGAGGCCTTGGGCACGTTCATGTTGGCACTTGCCTCAGCGTCGGCGTAAGCCTGATTGGGCACCCAGTAGCCCTTCTTCGACTCCACACCACCAGGACGTTCCAGCACTTCCTTCCACTGACCCTCGGTCATCTTGCCCTTCTTGACGGGACGCCAGAACTGGCCATTGCCATCAATGACGCCCTTGCCGGTGATGGAGATGTTCTCGGCACCATTGGCAGAGAGAGGCGACTGGCAACGACGCGTGTCGAGGCCCTCGAACGAGGTCTTGATGACAGGATAGAGCGACTCGTCGCCAGAGAACTGGATGACGGCACCCACCTCCAGATGGAGGTCGATGTTAGACTTGAGCACGATGGGGCCCGTGAACCATACGCCAGCAGGTACCACCAGATGGCCACCACCCTTCTTCTCGAGGGCGGCAATAGCCTTTTCGAAAGCCTTGGTGTTCAGGGTGATACCATCGCCCAAGGCACCGAACTTCTTCAGGTTCACCGTGTAGGCAGGGATAACGGGCGCGCTGACCTCTGGCATCTGGAAGGGCAGCTTCTCCGTGTACTTCTTGTAGGGATTGCCACTATTGTCAGCGGCAAAACCGCTGACCATCATGAGGGCAGCGATTAGGGTAACGATTAGTTTTTTCATACGCAGTTTGTTTATTTGTTAATTCATTTTTTATTTTGTTTCAGTTCTTCCAGCGGAATCATGACGAAGTCGCGCTCGTGCATCAGCGGATGCGGAATCTTCAGATCAGGCTCGTCTATCGTCAAGTCGTCGTAGAGCAGGATGTCAATATCCACGATTCTGTCGGCATACTGACGTTGACCATTGACCATTAACCCTGCACCATTAACCTTCCGTCGGCCCATGTCGCGCTCAATCTGTTGCGTCAGCAAGAGCACCTCACGCGGTGTCTTCGTCGTCTCACAGAGAATGACGGCATTCGTGAACTTGTTGGGAGACTCAAAGCCCCAAGGTTCCGTCTCAATGAACGACGACTGGCGGGTAACTGGCCCCACCCTGTCGTCTATCAAGCGGATGGCTCGCTCCAGGTTCTTTCTGCCATCGCCCAGATTCGAGCCCAGTCCGAGATATACTTTGTGACTATTCACTTTTCACTATTCACTTTTCACTAGCGAAGCGCCTAGTCATCCAATATCAGCATGCAGTCGCCATAGCATCCGAACTTATAGCCATTATCGACCGCTTTCTGGTAGGCCTCCATCACGAGTTCATAGCCACCAAAGGCAGCTGTTTCCATGAGCATCGTCGACTCTGAATGGTAGAAGTTGGTCACCATTGAATCGGCCAGCTGGAAATCGTATGGCGGGAAGATGAACTTGTTGGTCCATCCACTGTAGGGCTTCAACTGACCGTCAGTACCTACCGACGACTCGATGGCACGCATGGTGCTGACGCCAACCACACAGACGTGATGGCCCTCGTTCTTGGCCTTGTTAGCCACCTCACAAGCCTCATTCTCGATAAACATCTGCTCAGAGCCCATCTTGTGCTTGGTCAGATCCTCAACCTCGATGGGGTCGAAACAGCCCAGACTACAGTGGACAGTGATATAGCCGAAATTGACACCAAAGATTTCCAGACGCTTCATCAGCTCACGACTGAAATGCATGCCTGAGGCCGGTGCCGTGACAGCTCCCTCGTTCTTGGCATAGATGGTCTGGAAGTTCTCAGTATCATCTTCATTGGTACCACGACGGTCAATAATATAATGAGGAATAGGAGCCGAACCCAAGGCATAGAGCTCGCGCTTGAACTCGTCATGCGGACAGTCGTAGAGGAAACGCAGCGTACGACCGCGACTGGTGGTATTGTCGATGACCTCAGCCACCATAGGGCCGTCCTCCTCGAAGAACAGCTTATTACCGATACGAATCTTGCGGGCGGGTTCTACCAGCACATCCCACAGGCGCAGCTCTGGGTTCAGTTCGCGCAACAGGAAGACCTCAATCTTGGCATCGGTCTTCTCCTTGGTGCCATAAAGGCGCGCAGGGAACACCTTCGAATCGTTAAGCAGCATGGCGTCGCCCTCGCCAAAGTATTTGACAATGTCGCGGAACTGGATAAACTCGTCGGTGAGTTTACCTTCGTCGTCAGTCCTATACATGTCGATGGTCTGGCTCTTGCGGTGCACTACCATCATACGACATTCATCGCGACGATACACTTTCTCGATGGTACCGTCTTCATTCTCAAACACCTTGTGAGGGGGCTCCAAAGCAATCGATTCTTCGGGCAGCTTGAATCTAAATTGTGATAGTTTCATTCTGATATATTGTTATTTTCGTTGTTTCGTTATTACTGGATTGCGTTATTCCGACGTCGACGTTTCAATATTCTGATTTTCCAACCACTGAGGGAAGTCGTCAAGTGTGATGCAGTCGTCAATACGGACGTCGCCCAGTTGCGTACGGCAGAGGGCTGTCAGATAGGCACCACTGTTCAATGCACGTCCGATGTCGCGGGCCAGCGAGCGGATGTAGGTGCCTTTGCCGCATCTGACGCGTATACTCAGCTGCATCGTCTCAGGATTGAAGTCGGTCACATCGACAGAATCGATGTACACCGTCTTGGGTTTCAGTTCCACTTCCAAACCCTTGCGCTTCAGCTCGTAGGCACGGTCGCCACCAATCTTACAGGCCGAATACGAGGGCGGTACCTGCTGGATGTCGCCAACGAAATCGGTGAGGACACTGCGGATGAGCGTCTCCGTGATATGCTCCGTAGGATATGTTGCGTTCACCTCGTGCTCCATATCGTAGCTAGGCGTCGTAGCTCCCAGTTGCAGGGTGGCGGTATACTCCTTGCTATTCAGTTGCAGGCGCTCTATCTCCTTGGTCTTCTTACCCGTACAGAGAATGAGCACACCTGTGGCCAGAGGGTCTAACGTGCCGGCATGGCCTATCTTCACACGTCGCACGCCTACCTTCTTAGATACACGTGTACGCACGAAAGCCAACGCTCCGAACGATGTCATGCCGTAAGGCTTGTTGATATATATGAATTCGCCCTCTGTAAAGTTCATTTAGTCGACCATTGCTAATGAGTGTCCAGTGAGCAGCAATGCAAGAATGATGCCACCCACGATGATGCGATAGTAGCCGAAAGCCTTGAAACCGTATTTGGTCAGGAAAGCCACAAACCATTTCATGGCCAGCAAAGCCACGATAAATGCCACCACACAGCCCAAGATAAGCATCGTGATATTATGCGACGTGGCCCATGCGGTATCTTCCTTCAGCAAGTCCAACAAGTCCAACAAGGTTGCACCAGCCATCGTCGGGACAGCCAGGAAGAACGAGAACTCTGCAGCACGCTGGCGGGTCAGTCCCTGCGTCATACCACCGACGATGGTAGCCATGGAGCGCGACACACCGGGAATCACCGAAATACACTGATAGAGACCAATGTTAAAGGCTCGTTTCTCGTTCACCTTATTGGCGTCGCTGCCCTTGTTGAACAGCTTGTCACAGAACAGCATGAACACGCCACCCACTACCAGCATGATAGCCACCACCAATACGGAGTCGAGCAACCAGTCAAGCAATCCCGACTTCTTAGCCAGTAAGCCGATAATCACAGCTGGCAACACACCCACGATGAGCAACCAGTAGAAATAATACTTATGTTTCAGTTTCTGAAACAGACTGCTGCCTGCCGGCGCTGGCGTATTATCAAAAACGAAGAAATGCTTCCAGTAGAGGCATACCACCGACAGGATGGCACCAAACTGGATGATGAACGTGAAGGCGTGCACGAAGGGGTCGCCCTGCGGAACACCTAACAGGTTCTGGGTAATAATCATGTGACCAGTCGATGAGACGGGCAGAAACTCAGTCAGTCCCTCAACAATCGCAATGATAATGGTTTCAAGCCATGTCATGCCTCTACCTCCTTATTCTCGTCAACCAATGTGTTATCGTTCTTCGAGCGATAGACAACAGCATAAATCATAGAAACAAAGCCCAACAGGCAGACCACTGGAGCCACCTTGATACGGCGGGCACTGAAAATGTCGGGATCATAGGCTGTGTCCGTCGAACCATTACCACTCATCAACAGGAAACCAATCACTACCACTGCCATGCCCACTGCCAGCAGAATGTAGTTTAAGCGACCAAATGCAAAATCTCTCTTATCCATTATATTAACTCTTAATTCTTAACTCTTAACTATATCTTATACAACTCCCCTGCCGTCATCTTCAGGAACTTGTTGACGGCCAGCCATGCACATAGTGCAGTAATCACGATACCGAAAATCAACACTGCTGCAGCCGTGATAACCAGCACCTGCCACGTGACCACATCCTCAATACCAGGCTGCGTCAGGAACAGTCCATAGACACATGCGCCCAACACGCCAATAGCCAGTATGGCAGCTATCACACCAATCCAGATGGCCTGTTTCAAGAACGGCTTGCGTATAAAGCCCCACGAGGCCCCCACCAACTTCATTGTATGGATGACAAAACGACGGGCATAGACGCTCAGGCGTACCGTATTACTAATGAGCGAGAACGAGACAAATGTCAGTAATACCGCCAACACCAACAACACGATGCTCACGCGACTGAGGTTGCGGTTCACCTTGTCCATCAGGTCTTCCATATAACTGATGTCGCTAACGCGATCGTCCTTCTGTACCTCTTTTACAATCCATTTCAACGAGTCGCGATTGGCATAGTCTGACTTCAACTGCACCTCCAACGTTGCAGGGAATGGGTTGAAGCCCAGGAATTCCGATGGGTCACTGCCCAACTCCTTGACCTGTTCGCGCTGAGCCTGTTCCTTACTGATATAGTCGATATTACGACTATACGGACGATGATACAGATCGCGGCACATCAGGTGCGCCTCGTTGACCGTCACCGAATCCTTCAGGATAATAGTCATGGTTAGATGCTCTTTCATGTGAGCAGACAGGTTGCGAGCAGACAGCACTGAGAACACTACCATCCCCAGCAGAATCAACACCATTGTCGTACTTATACATAGCGTTACCACCTGCATACCTCGACGGTTGCGGGGGCTTTTTCTCTTATCACTCATAATTTCATTTAGACGTAATACACCTAATTTCGTGCAAAATTACAAAATAAATATGAAATACGAACAATGATTTAAGAAATATTTTGTATTTTTGCAGGCATTATGAGTACCATTATCTATCCATCGCCCATTTTCGGGCCCGTTCATAGCCGCCGATTAGGTATCTCGCTTGGCATCAACCTAATGCCTGCCGACGGTAAGGTGTGCAGCTTTGACTGCATCTATTGCGAGTGTGGTTTCAATGCCGACCATCGCCCTGCCCTGCCCCGTCCTACTCGCGAGGAGGTTGCCGAGAAGTTAGAGGACGTCTTGAAAAAAATGACTACCGAGGGGCAGCTGCCCGACGTACTCACCTTTGCCGGCAATGGTGAACCGACCTGTCATCCGCATTTCGCTGAGATTATTGGCGACACCATCCGCCTGCGCAATCAGTATTGTCCGCAAGCCAAGGTCTGTGTACTGTCAAACTCAACCATGATTCATCGACAGTCTGTCCATGATGCGCTCATGCTGGTTGACGATAACATTCTGAAACTCGACACCATCGACCCACTTTATATTAATAAGGTGGACCGACCCAACGGTCATTACGACGTTCACACCATCATTGACCGCATGAAGGCCTTCAATGGACACATTATCATCCAGACGATGTTCATGCGCGGCCAGTATCAAGGTGAGAGTGTCGACAACACCAGCGAACAGTATGTCGCCCCTTGGCTCGATGCCGTCAAACAAATCAATCCCCAACAGGTTATGGTCTATACTATTGACCGCGAGACACCTGCCCAGGGACTTGAAAAAGCCAGTCACGAACAGCTTGATGCCATCCGTGACCGCGTTATTGCTGCAGGCATACCTTGCACTGCCAGCTATTAATGCAATTAAATATCTATTACGATGGAACTGAAGAGCAATAAGTCTGTATGTCAAATCGATTGTACTGGCATGAGGCGGCTGTTAGCTTTTGGCTTTTGGCTATTGGCTATCGGCAGTGAGGCCCAGACATTTTCGCTGGAACGGCAGACGGACTCGCTGTATGTGCTGACGCTGATGACCGATTCGACACGCAATCAGTGGCAACTACCCTACCCCGTGTATCGGATGGAAACGGGCGACGTGGACGACAACGGTACCATAGAGGCGCTGGTGGGTGTCATCAAGCCCACACGCTTTTACCCTGAAATGGGACGACGCCTGTTCATCTTCAAGAACTACGAGGGACTGGTGCGCCCCATGTGGCTGGGGTCGAAACTGGGCGGTACACTGCAGGATTTCCACTTTCGCAACGGCGTGGTGCGCAGTCTGGAGACGAATGCTCGCGGTGAGTACACCGTCGCGGAATACCGCTGGGGCGGCTTCGGACCGAAGTTCGAACGGTACCTCGTCAGGAACACGGACGAAACGAGTGCAAGAGCTATTTTTGAGGGAGAAGTTAAAGAAGTTAGAGAAGTTAAAGAAGTTAAAGAAGATATATGAAGAAGAGTATTTTAGTCATTAGCTTTTGGCTATTAGCCATTGGCTGTCAAGCACAGACGGCGAAGCGCGTGATGATTCCCGGCAAGGGCAACATCGACGTGGAGCAACTGAACAAGCGCGTAGACCTGAACCAGGACATCTCGCGTCTGAACATGGGGGAACTGCGCGTGCTTCGTAACAGTTTCTATGCCCGCAACGGCTATCCCTTCCGCGACGCTTTCCTGCGTGGCGTGTTCCAGTGCACGTCATGGTACGACTCGCTGATGGGGGAACGTTGGTCAAAGGTGGAGGAACTGATGGAATACAACGAGGACGAGGACTATCGCACCTCCTACTACAAGGCTGATGCCAAGGTGCCCATGAAGACCACGAAGACCGAGCAAGCGTTCATCAGCATGCTGTTAGCACGCGAAAAAGAGCTGAAAAAACAGAACTTCAAACCCAGCCAGAGCGGTTACCGCGTCAATATGGACAACGTGGTGAATAATATGCAGCTGACGGAGTACCCTGCCCCACTGAAGGACAAACTGGGACGTAACGGTTTTGCCATCGTACCTGCCAAGCATGACCAGTTATTCAATGTGTATGAGAATAATGACTACACGAACTTTCCTAATTTCGTGACTACCGATCTCTATCTGCAGTTATACCACCTCTATTTCGACTGTCTGCTGCGTGACGTGGAACAGAAGAAGTTGCACGACGTGGTGCTGAAACTATGTCAGCGTGGCCAGCAGCTTGTTGGCAATAGCCAATACCCGTCAACCAACACCAAATGGCTGAAGACCTACTTCGACGTGGGCCATGCCCTGATTACTGGTCAGAAAGGTGCGGCAGGCACTGTGGCCGAAGAGGTGGAGAAGTCGACAAAATACGAGGCCGACATGTCGGAATTCCTAGGCTACGAGGATATTCCTTTCCAATACCCGTTGTTCCGTCCGCGTGGCCACTATACCCGCAACGACACACTGAAACAGTACTTCCATGCCATGATGTGGTTGCAGACGGTACCCTTTGGCACCGATGTATCCTGGCAGTTGGAGAATGCCGTCGTACTGGCAGATATGGTAGGCACCGATACCCAGATGCGCCAACTCTACCAGCAACTGTTTGAACCCATGACGTGGTTGTTCGGTACACCCGATAACATCACCATCATGCAGGTGTACGACCTCATGAAGGGTCGCAAGGCCAAAGAACTGCTGAAAGACAAGAAGGCCATGGCACAGTTGCGTGGCGAGATTGAGACGCTGGCCCAACAGCAGACTCGCATAAAACCCAAATTCCAGTTCAGCAGTCCCTACAAAATCAATCTCCTGCCACAGCGTTACATGCCTGATGGCGAGGTGTTGCAGGAGATGGTGGACTACGACAGTCACCCGACGAAGCGTGCACTGCCCATGGGTCTGGACGTGATGGCATCCATGGGTGTAGCCTCAGCAGAGCGCATCCTGACAGACGAGTTGAAGGAAGCCCAGAAGTGGGACGGTTTTGTGCCTGCACTGAGTCGCATGAAACAGCGCATGAAGGAGATTGACTGGCAGCAGACCATCAGCACACGCTGGATGGACGCGCTGAAGACACTGAATAACACAGACAACGGCTACCCCTACTTTATGCTGACACCCGAATGGCAGAAGAAGGACCTGAATGCCGCCCTGGCCTCTTGGGCCGAACTGAAACACGATGCCATTCTGTATGCTAAGCAACCGTTTGGTGCTGAGTGTGGCGGTGGTGGTCCCCCTGAGCCTGTCGTAACGGGTTATGTGGAACCTAACGTCAAGTTCTGGCGCAAGGCCATCAGTCTGCTCAACGCTACTGCCGACGTGTTAGAGCGTTACCAGCTGACTACCGAAAAGGGCAAGCGCGCTACTGAGCGTCTGCGCGAAGAGGCAGAATTCCTGTTGCGCGTGAGTCAGGAAGAACTGGCAGGCAAGAAACTGGCAGATGCCGACTACGATGCTTTGAAACATATCGGAGCAGAATTCGAAAACATCTCGCTGGATCTGGTACGCGACGAAGAACAGTATCTGATGGGCTGGAACGACGTAGAGGGTACCGACCGCAAGGTGGCACTCATTGCCGACGTCTATACCGCCAATTCGCTCAACAACCCTGAGAAGTGCGTGATGTACGTGGCGGTAGGATTGGCAGACGAGATATACTGCATCGTAGAGGTCGACGGCTACCTGTGGCTGATGCGTGGTGCCGTGCTGTCGTATCGTGAAACGCGACGTGGTTTGGACATCCTGCGACTGACGGACGAAGAGTGGCAGCAAAATCTGGAGACGTATCCTGACGAGGGACGTCCCACATGGATGCAGGACATCATCGTACCATTGAAGCCAGCTGAAGCACCCAAGGCGAATGAGAGGTTTTTCTATAGCACTGGCTGTTAGGTTGGCTATTAGCTATTGGCTATTAGCTATTGGCTCTCCGCTAACTGCTAACAGTCAAAAGCCAAAAGCCATTATCCTGACTGGCGACATCCTACTGGATCGTGGGGTGCGGCAGGTTATTGACCGCCAGGGTATCGACCAACTCTTCTCGCCCAGTATCGACTCCGTGCTGCAGTCATCCGACGTGGTGGTGGGCAACTTGGAGTGTCCTGCCACGAAAATAAAGGCACCCGTGTTCAAACAATACATTTTCAGGGGTGAACCTGAATGGCTCTTAGACCTGAAACGGCATGGGGTGACGCACTTGAATCTGGCTAATAACCACTCGATAGACCAAGGACGCGAGGGCTTGCTGGATACTTATCAAAACATTCTGAAGGCTGGCATCGTACCCTTCGGGGCAGGCCGAAACATGCAGGAGGCCATCCAACCTGTACTGCTTAGCGACACCCCGAGAAAGATTTGGCTCGTAGCATCGCTGCAACTGGCATTGGAGAACTTTGCCCACTTGCCTGATAAGCCATGCGTCAGTCAGCAGAGCATTGATGCGCTGTGTCAGCAGGTAGCACAACTACGCAAGGACGACCCACAGTGTTACATCATCGTGAGCCTGCACTGGGGCTGGGAAAACCACGAGGAGGTGGTGCCCCGCCAGCGCTATGATGCCCATCAACTGGTGGATGCGGGAGCCGACGCCCTTGTCTGCCACCACACGCACACCCGCCAACCCAGCGAGACTTACCGTAAAAAGCCCATTTTCTACGGCCTCGGCAACTTCATCTTCGACCCGCAGCGCAACATCAACCGCCGTGGTGCCATCGTTCGGCTGACAATAACAGACAACGATGCAAAAACAGAAGAGATACCTATATTTATTAGGAATTGTACGCCAGAAATCATTCGAAATTCATAATTAATAATTTTCATCATATGATTAACCAACAACTATTAAATCCTAAAAGTATCGCCATCATTGGCGGTTCCAACAATGTGCACAAACCCGGCGGTGCCGTGGTGCGCAACCTGTTGAGTGGCGGCTATCAGGGCACACTGCGTATCGTGAATCCCAAAGAAGACGAGGTGCAGGGCATCAAAGCGTTCCACGATGCACACGAGTTGCCACCCACGGAGCTGGCCATCCTTGTCGTAGCCGCTAAGTTCTGTCCTGACTACGTAGAACTGCTGGCTAAGGAGAAGCAGACACGCGCCTTCATCATCATCTCTGCAGGTTTCAGTGAGGAGACGAAGGCTGGTGCCGAACTGGAGCAAAAGATTTTAGACATCTGCAAGCAGTATGATGCGGCACTGATTGGTCCGAACTGTATTGGTCTGCTGAACCGCAACCACCACTCGGTGTTCACCAAGCCTATCCCCAAATTGAATGCACAAGGTGTGGACTTTGTGTCTGGATCGGGTGCTACGGCAGTGTTCATTTTGGAGAGTGCCGTCATCAAGGGTCTGCAGTTTAACAGCGTGTGGTCGATAGGCAATGGCAAGCAGATTGGTATCGAAGACGTGCTTCAGTACTTTGACGAAAACTACAATCCTGACACCGATTCGAAGGTAAAATTGTTGTATATTGAAAACATTTCGAATCCTGACAAGCTGCTATACCACGCCTGCTCGCTGATTCGCAAGGGCTGTCGCATAGCAGCCATCAAGGCTGGCTCGTCGGAGAGTGGTTCGCGTGCCGCATCGTCACATACGGGGGCTATTGCATCTTCTGATTCCGCTGTAGAGGCTCTGTTCCGTAAAGCTGGTATCGTTCGATGCTTTTCACGCGAAGAGCTGACAACGGTAGGCTGTATCTTCACCCTGCCTGAGTTGAAAGGCAAGAACTTTGCCATCGTAACGCATGCCGGAGGTCCTGGTGTGATGCTGACGGATGCCCTGTCGAAAGGTGGTTTGAACGTGCCCAAAATAGATGGGCCAGAGGCCGACGAACTGAAAAGCAAGCTATTCCCTGGTTCTGCTGTCGCTAACCCCATTGACATCCTTGCTACAGGAACACCTGAACATCTGGGTATTGCCATCGACTACTGTGAAAACAAGTTCGACGACATCGACGCCATTGCCGTCATCTATGGCACACCAGGATTGACGCAACTCTATGAGGCCTACGAGGTGCTGCACCAGAAAATGCTCGAATGCAAGAAACCAATTTTCCCCATCCTGCCCAGTCTGCATACCGCAGGCCCAGAGGTAGCCGAATTTTTGCAGAAGGGACACGTCAACTTCAGTGACGAGGTGACGTTGGCCACAGCCTTAAGCCAGATTATGCGTACACCCAAGCCTGCACCACCAGAGGTACAGCTCTACGGCATTGACATTCCCAGACTGAACAAAATCATCTTTAGCATCGAGAATAATGGCTACGTGCCACCACAGACCGTACGCGACATCCTCTCCTGCGCAGGCATTCCTCTCGTACCTGAGATGGTCAGCACGTCGAAGGAAGAACTCATGGCATTTGCTAATCAGGTGGGCTATCCTGTCGTAGCCAAGGTGGTGGGACCCGTACACAAGAGTGACGTGGGTGGTGTGACCCTGAATATCCGCACAGAGAAACACTTAGCTCTGGAGTTCGACCGCATGATGCAGATTCCCGATGCTACAGGCGTGATGGTTCAGAAGATGTTAAAGGGTACCGAGCTGTTTATTGGCGCCAAGTACGAGGAGCGTTTCGGACACGTTGTACTCTGCGGCTTAGGCGGCATCTTCGTCGAGGTGCTGAAGGACGTGTCGTCAGGTTTGGCCCCATTGACCTATGGTGAAGCCTACTCGATGATCCACTCGTTGCGTGGCTATAAAATAATAAAAGGTACACGTGGACAACAAGGCATCAACGAACAGAAGTATGCCGAAATCATTGTCCGCCTATCTACCCTGCTCCGCTTTGCTACGGAAATCAAGGAGATGGACATCAATCCGCTCCTGGCTGACGAGAACAATGTGGTAGCCGTTGATGCCCGCATCCTCATTGAGAAATAAGCAGCGGACGACAGCGGACTAACACGGATTTTCCCAGTAAATTTACTGATAATCCGCAAAAGTCCGCTGTCGTCCGCTGCAAAAATATCAAAGGAACCCTTGATGACGCAAGGCTTCAAGAAGTCCTTCTGACATGGCTTCGTTATCGGCCTTGGTATAGCGGATATCTGTGAATATCTGCGCCAGCGTCTGTTTGTGGTTGATCTCCACAAAATGCAGATTCTCCGGCAACTTCTCTTTATAACCATAGAAGGTGTCGATATCCGCAGCAGTCGGCTCGTGGTAGGTCTCGCTATGCATGAAACTCTCCAAGGGCAGACGGTCTGTCAGTGGCGGTTCCTCAGCAGGCCATCCTACCGTCAACGTAGCCACAGGCATGACAAGCTTTGGCAACTGCAACACCTCGATAATCTGCATGGGCAGATAGACGGTGGTGCCCAGATAGCAGTAGCCCAGTCCCTCTTCGTCCATCAGATTGCACAGTGTCTGCGTATAAAGCAGAGCATCGATGGCCGCATTCTGAAACGACAGGAAGTTGTTGTAACCAGGGTTGGCCTGACGCTCCTCACACCAGCGGGTGGTGCGATGAAAATCGGCACAGATGGTCAACACAACAGGGGCCTCAGTCACCATGGGCTGATTGAAATGAGCAGGTGCCAAACGCTGTTTCATCTCTTCTGAGCGTGTCACAACCACGCTATACAGCTGGAGGTTGCCCATGGTTTGTGTACGACTGGCCTCAGCCATGAGACGATTCAAAAGAGCCTCAGAGACGGGTTCTTTAGAGTATTTGCGGATAGTCCGACGGGTATCTAAATTCTTCATATTCTCTTAAAAAACTTTGGGTTCTGCGACCTCCTTGCCACGACAGAAGCGATGAACTATCTGACGGTCATCGCCCACATAGATGAAGCGTTCCAGACGATGCAGCAACGAGTACTCGGAAGGATAGAGCACAGCATCGTCGATGACCAGTGCATCGAAGTCATAGCCTGGCTCGAAACTGCCCACCTTTCCAAAGAAACTGCCTGCCGACTTGGTGGCAATCCAGAAGATTTCCGGCAGGGTCAGGAAAACTTTGTTCTTGTCCTGCTGGTAGTGCATCTTGCTAACCTGAATGGCATAGACCAGCATACGGAACATGTTGAGGTCGTGACCACCACTAATGTCGCTACCCAGACCGATGGGCAGGCCCTCGTCGAGGAACGTACGGACAGGAGCCAATCCCGACGACAGGTTGAAGTTCGACGTGGGGCAGTGGGCCACCATCACACGGTTCTTCTTCATCAGTTCCAGTTCACTGCCATTGGTCCACACGCAGTGCGCCATGATGGTGGGTGTCTGTCCGAAGAGTCCGTAGCGATTGTAGGCGTCACCATAGCTGGTGCTCTCCTTCTCAAGTTCTGCTACCCAGGCTATCTCCGAAGTATTCTCCGACAGGTGTGACTGAACGGGCAACTGGTATTTCTTGGCCAGTTCGCCACAGGCCTTCAAAAGTTCTGGTGTACACGAAGGCACGAAGCGAGGCGTGATGATAGGACGCACCAGTGCGTTTTCATCACCAAACTCAGCGATTAGTCGTTCGTAACCCTCGACTGTAGCCTCAGCGTCTTCACAAAGAGCATCAGGACAGTTGCGGTTCATGGCCACCTTACCGACCAGTGCACCCATACCTGTCTCTTGATATAGTTTCATCAGCACACGGGTACTCTCCGTATGGACAGTGCCGAAGACGACACTACGCATGGTACCGAACAGCCATTGGGTGTGCAAGAAACGACGATACATGCGCTCAGCATATTCTACGTCAGCATATTTCGATTCCTCAGGGAAGGTATAGTTCTGCAGCCACGGCAGCAGTTCCAAGTCCATGGCCACCCCCTGATTATGTACCTGTGGGGCATGCACATGCATATCGTTCATGGCGGGAATGAGCAGTTTGTCGCCAAAGTCAATGACGTCTTCAGAGGTGAGGGGTGAGAGGTGAGGGGCAAGTTCGTCTAAACTGGATGCGACGCCCACTACCTGACCGTTCTCCACAGCAATGTAACCATTCTCAAAGACCTCAAAATGGTCCTTCTCCTTCGTAAAGAGAATATGTGCCTTATAAACCTTTTTCATTGTGATATAGTACTGATTTGTTAACTTATTGCTGCAAAGATACGAAAAAAATCACGATATGTTTTTCACTTTTCACTTTTTTTTGTATCTTTGCCCCATAATAACTATAAATTTAATGACTATGGATAAAGATTTTCTTATTCACCTTTGCGGCTGGATTGCCAGCATCGGTCTTATTCTGGGCTATTTGCCACAAGCTATTCAGACGATTCGTACACGTAACACAGACGGCATTTCATTGCCAGGCTTCATCATGATGGCCATAGGTTGTTTTGCCTTCGTGATTCAGGGTTTCCTGGTTGAAAATTACTATCTGCTACTCACCAACTTCATCACCTTCACTTGCAGTGTGATCATTTTCACTATCAAGATGATGAATGACTACGGGAAGAAGAAGAGTTAAGAGTTAAGAATTAAGAACCGACAAATCGGCAGAATTTTCTGACGTTTTGTCGGTCAATTATTTTACTTTTTTACTTTTTTTCCTTTTTACCTTTATTCGGCACACATTTTGTCCGCCTGTTTGCAGATAAATTATAAAATAGGAGGACAAAACTATGACATTAGACAAGTTTACCATCAAAGCTCAAGAGGCCGTCCAGCAGGCTGTGAACACAGCGCAGCTGAACGGTCAGCAGGTCATCGAACCTGTACACATACTGAAAGGTATATTGGAGAAGGCGAAGGACGTCACGACCTTCATCTTCCAGAAACTCGGTGTGAATGCCCAGCAGATTGACATGCTCGTAGATCAGGAAATCAAGCACCTGCCACGCGTTGAGGGCGGACAGCCGTATCTCTCGAATGAAAGTAATCATGTACTGGTGCGCGCACAAGAACAGTCGCAAAAGATGAAGGATGACTTCGTCTCTTGCGAGCCCATTTTATGGGCGCTTCTCACCGTCAACTCCACCGCCTCGCGCATCATGAAGGATGCGGGCTGTACAGAGAAGGAGATGCTGCAGGCTATTCAGGAACTGCGCCAAGGCCAGAAGGTGCAGTCACAGTCGGCTGATGACAACTATCAGTCGCTGGAAAAGTATGCCAAGAACCTCGTGGATTTGGCCCGTCAGGGCAAACTCGACCCTGTCATTGGTCGTGACGATGAAATTCGTCGTCTTTTACAGATCCTGAGTCGTCGAACCAAGAACAACCCTATATTAATAGGTGAACCAGGTACTGGTAAGACAGCCATCGTAGAGGGACTTGCAGGACGTATAGTTCGTGGCGATGTGCCTGAAAACCTGAAGGACAAGCAGCTCTACTCGCTTGATATGGGTGCACTGGTTGCTGGTGCCAAGTACAAAGGCGAATTTGAGGAACGTCTGAAGAGCGTGATTAATGAGGTGACCAAGGCCGATGGTCGCATCATCCTCTTCATCGACGAGATCCACACCTTGGTAGGTGCCGGTGGTGGCGAGGGAGCGATGGATGCCGCCAACATCCTGAAACCAGCCTTGGCGCGTGGTGAACTACGTGCCATTGGTGCGACAACGCTCAATGAATATCAGAAGTACTTCGAGAAGGACAAGGCCCTTGAACGTCGTTTCCAGACGGTGATGGTTGACGAACCCGATGAACTCAGTGCCATCTCCATTCTTCGTGGTTTGAAAGAGCGTTACGAGAACCATCACAAAGTACGTATTCAGGACGACGCCTGTATCGCTGCCGTACAACTGTCTGAGCGGTATATCTCAGAACGATTCCTGCCTGATAAGGCCATCGACCTAATGGACGAGGCTGCAGCCAAATTGCGTATGGAGCGTGACTCCGTGCCAGAGGAACTCGATGAGATCACCCGTCGCCTCGCTCAGTTAGAAATCGAGCGTGAGAGCATCAAGCGCGAGATTGTGGGAAGCGGTTCTCCCGCTTCCGATAAACTCGCCCAATTGGATAAGGACATCGCTGAGCTCCGTGAGCAGGAGACCCAGTTCCGTGCCAAGTGGGAGGGCGAACGCCAGCTCATCAACAAAATCCAGCAGGACAAGCAGGAGATGGAGAGTCTGAAACTCGAGGCAGAACGTGCCGAACGCGAGGGCGACTATGGCAAGGTGGCTGAAATCCGCTATTCAAAGCTGAAGGCCCTCGAAGACGATATCACCGCCATCCAGCATCAGCTGGATAGCGTGTCCGACGGTTCTCCGTCGGGTTCCCGCCTCGTTCGCGAGGAAGTCACTGCCGACGATATTGCAGAAGTGGTATCCCGTTGGACAGGCATCCCTGTGACTCGTATGATGCAGAGCGAACGCGAAAAGCTATTGCACTTGGAAGAAGAACTGCACCGTCGTGTCATTGGTCAGGACGAGGCCATCACAGCAGTATCTGATGCTGTGCGCCGCTCTCGTGCAGGTCTGCAAGACCCCAAGCGTCCTATCGCAAGCTTTATCTTCTTAGGGACTACAGGTGTTGGTAAGACGGAACTCGCTAAAACTTTAGCAGAGTATCTGTTCAACGACGAGACGATGATGACACGTATTGATATGTCGGAGTATCAGGAGAAGCATACCGTTTCGCGTCTGGTCGGTGCCCCTCCGGGCTATGTTGGCTACGATGAGGGTGGTCAGCTGACAGAGGCCGTACGCCGCAAGCCCTACTCAGTAGTTCTCTTCGACGAAATCGAAAAAGCACATCCTGATGTTTTCAACATCCTGTTGCAGGTGTTGGATGATGGACGTCTGACTGACAACAAGGGCCGTACTGCCAACTTCAAGAATACTATCATTATCATGACGTCGAACGCCACACGTGATCAGCTCCGTATGACCATGCGTCCGGAATTCTTAAACCGTATCGACGAGATTATCACCTTTACGCCGCTCACACAGGAACAGATTGCCGATGTTGTCCGTCTGCAGATGAAGAAGGTGACTGATATGCTGGAGCCTCAAGGCATCCACTTGGAGACCACCGAAGCAGCCATCAGTTATCTCGCCAAGGAGGGCTATGATCCCGACTTCGGTGCCCGTCCCGTCAAGCGTGCCATCCAGCAGCTCGTGCTCAACGACCTGTCGCGTAAGATCCTTGCTGATGAAGTAAACCGCGACAAGCCCATCATCATCGACGAGTTCGGTGACGGACTGGTATTTAGGAACTAAAGGTAAAAGGGCAAAAAATAAAAGAGAGCCGAGAATGCGATGTGCATTCTCGGCTCTCCATCTTTTTTAATTATTAAGGCGCACCCGGATTTTTCCGTGGCTGACCTCCACAGACCCGCACGACTGCATAAGCAAAGGCAAAACCAGTCATCCATATATCTTACAGACTCTGTAGAAGAAGAACGGCAGGTTAGAGATGCCATGCAGTTCTGCCCG
>JAFVHO010000012.1 GCA_017474485.1 Prevotella sp. | reverse complement strand
TCGGGCAGTTCTATCTCACGATCCACACTGCCATACATCACTTGTTCCTTAGCTTGTCTGACGAAAGACTCAGGAACGTTGAACGTTGAACGTTGAACGTTGATCGTTGGATGCATAGTGGGGAAAGTCATAGGATCAATGTTCAACTGCACAAGACGGGTACTGCCTGTTTTCCTCATTCCTTCAAGGACATACGTGGTGCCATCAGGGAAGTCGAGACCATTGATAGTGAATCGAGTACTGTCGCCCAGTTCGAAAGTTTCACGAATACCTGTATTGGGATAAATGAGCATCAGCTTGGGACGCTTCACTTTCTTAAATACAGTACTATTGATAGAACCGGAGATGGTCTGCGAAGTCTGGAAGCTGTAGTCGATACGGGGATACGTTCCGCTGAGCATATTGGCCAGAGAATAGTCTGCAGATTGTTGATTCAGATACTTGTCAATAGTAGGTTGTATCGTATCGGGGTTCACGACGTCATAGTCAGTGACAGATAGCGAGAAGCTGCCATGAAGGGGAGTGCCGTCAGCTTCGGCAAGACAGATATCCAGTTCCATCGGGTCATTATTGCTTTGTGCCTTGCCACTGATGGAAACCTGTGCGTTCTTGCCCTCGATGAACGTCTGGTTCTCGGCAATGATATCGCCCGTCTCTCGATGGACCATCGCGACGCTAAGGCTTCCAGAGCGCAGTGTCTGACTGTCGATACGCAACACTTTGCCTGGTGTATAATCAGCAACGATGAGATTACCGCTACCGTAGAGCACACAAGAGAGGGGCTCGTCAATGGGTTTGTTCAATTGGATAAACAATTGCCCTTTTCTTTGTCCTAACTCCAGTGCAGAGTCCGACGGCTTCGGACTGGAAGTCTGACGGCTTCGGACTGGGAGGCCGACGGTTTCGGACTGAGAACCTGACGGGGATGTATTTCCAACCACCAGTAATTGCTTGTAGTAGAATCGCTCGGCAGGGAAGTTGCGCATCCATTGTGTATAGGCTGCTAAGGTGTAGCAACCACCTTTCAATTCACGAGACAAGACAAGCGCATTGGCAAAGATGCCACCTGAGTCGCACTTGACGATAATACGTTGTACCAAAGTGTCTGGCTGCTGGTCATGCAGTTCCACAAAAACATAGCGCGAACGGCTGATAGGCGTATGGGTAACGGCATCCACCAAGTGGGCTCGGAACCATACGGTATCGCCAGGCACATAGTATGGCTTGTCAGTATGTACATAAATCTGCTCCTGTGGTACTCGCTGGTAGTAGTTCAGAATGTGTTGCTCGATGTCCAGCGTATCTGTCTTCTCCTGCAACATCTTGACAGCACTATTTAAATCGCTTTTCCAAGTGTCCACTGTGATTTGCTGACGCATTCCCTCAATAGTGTCCTTCAGTTCCTGAAACTGTTGGCGCGACAAACGCCCTTGATAGTTCATGGCCAGTTCACGCACAATAACAGCAATCGCCTGGTCATTAGTGACATTCTGACCTGTCAGTTTATGACCCACATGTAGTATTTTGGCACGCAAATCACCAAAGGTGATGATGGTCTGGGCACTCACGCTCGACGTCACGAATACCATTCCTATTATTAATATGATACGTCTCATGGCTATTCCTCCATCGTTTTGTTCGTATTCAGTACCTCAGCGGACATATTATCTTTAGTCAGTTCTCCCATCATGATGCGTTGAACGAGCTTTTGCAATCGGGCATCAGCACGTAGCACCTCTTCGGCCTTGACAGTATAGGTACTTTCATTGACGCTCTCCAATTCCTTTTCCAGACGGGCAATGTAGTATTGCAGACTGTCTGTGGTATTGACTGTTGTCTGTCGCCTCACTCGCCTTTGAGCCCTCTTGGGAGTTATTGCAGGCTTCGAAGGCGGTGAAACAGCAACAGTTGGTTCCACATCACGAACGACTGGTTCTGTTACATCTTTCGACTTTTGTTCCGCAATATCATCACTGACTTGTTCTTTGGGCCAAAGAATGATGGCACCCGCTGCAATAAGCAATGTAAAACATGCCGCAACAGCCCATCTTATGTAGCTTCGCTTGGCACCACGTTGACTAACAATACGGTCGTATTCTTCCGTCTCGTCTTCTATAAGCCATTGCTCCATATCCTCTTCCTCCTGAAACCTTTGGGCTATCAGATGCTCATCTTCTGGTGTTGTCTGCCCGTTTAGCAGTCTATCGATCAGTTCTTTCTTCATAGTAAGCCTCCTTTCGTATTTAGTATTTCTGACAGTTTTCGTTTCGCAGTACTCAGCATGGCACTAACGGAGCGCACGCCAATACCAGTCACTGCACTGATTTGCTGAATATCCATCTCTGCCTCATGGCGCATACGGAACAGGCGCTGTTCTGCAGGCTTTAACTGACTGACAGCCTGCCGCAGGCGTGCTATTTCGTCCTTGAGTTCCATATTGCGTTGAGTGTCTTCGTGTGCAGGAAATTCTGCTTGCAAGGCATTTCCCTGTCTGACCTTTTGCTTACGCCACTCGCTGACACAAAGGTTCTTGGCCATGCGGACTGCCAGAGGTTTAATGTCTGTTAGTGAAGCTATACGCTCGCGTAGCAGCCAGAGCCGCATCAGTGTTTCCTGAGCAATGTCCTCTGCCATTTCTTCGTCGCCGAAGAATTGCCGTCCAATGTCTTTCAGACGCGGGCGAAGCTCAGGGACAATATGTTCGTACTCTTGTTGGGTCATTCTATGCTATATACGCATAAAGTTTATGGATGTTAAGTAGAAAGAGGCTCATTTTTCTTTGAGCCTCTTCTTTTCTTCCTTCTTTCGTTGTTTCTCTTCTGCTTTGCGTTGCTTCATGCGTTGCTTGAAAGCCTTGTGGGCTTTGTCACCGATGACATAGCCTGTTTCTGCGGCCTTCTTATAGGCCCACTCGGCATCTTCGTAGAAACCTATTTTCTCAGACGATATAGCCAACCAAAACATACCGCTTCCATTGAAATGCGGTTCCTGGGTAAGACCGTATTCCGTATCCTGCGAACGGAGTGCCCGCTGGTAATGGTTTTCCTGTGCCAACAGTTGTCCGCTGAATACGGTCAATAGGGATATAATAATCAGTTGCCTCATTTGTAGAGTGATTTAAGGGCTTCGTCGGGTTCTATTTCTATCTTGCTCTCGTCGAGCATTGTGCGGTCGAGACCAAAGACATCGATGAAGAAGTCGTAGACGGCCTGGCGCTTGTTTTCCTTGAAGTCGTGACGTTCGTTGGGCAGATGGACGTTGCGTACTTTGTCCTTGGCTCCATAGAAGCCATAGATACGTTGCAGATAAGGGAACTCCAACGTGGGAACGCTTGACGTCCAGTCACCACCGTCGCTGACAATGAGCATGGGTTTGGGAGCCATGACTGCAGCAAGTTCTGCTTCACACGTACCACCAGCCGCAAGCTGAACGGGCTTGCCACTTTCACAGGGACAACCGCCATCGAAGTGCGAAGCCAGATGAACGACGGGAGCAGATGCTGTGACACGTTCGTCAAGCAAGGATAGTAACACAGTATGTGTGCCACCACCACTGCCACCCATCACACCCACGCGTTCAGGGTCGATGTCCTTACGATGCGTCAGCATCCAGTCAAGCAAGATATAGCCACATGCTGCCTGATAGACGTGGGCACGACTGGTATGATGGGCTGCTTCTCCCACTTCCTTTTCTGATTCGCCCCAACCATACAGGTCGAAGTCCACACAGACAGCGCCCATACGTGCCAGCGTACCCAGTCGTTGCTGTTCGTCCTTGCGATAACGGTAGGGCCAATGTCCATCAGGGCAGATAATCAAAGGCTTTTGGCTTTTGGCTTTTAGCTTTTTGCTTTTGACTGGTGCACAGGCGTAGATGGTACCAAAGAGGTGCTGGCCTGGTGTCAGTTCGATGCAGATGTTCTGGGTGGTATAGCCATCGTGTTTGCGAACCTTAGAGAGTTGCACATTGACCATTGACCATTGACCATTAACCATTTTCCGATTACACGAATCCAGGAAGGCATCGAGTTCCAAGCGCTGGCGAACCTCACGACGGAGTGAGTCGCGACGGGCTTCCCATTGTTCCTTATTATTATATAAAGACGACAGATAGTCGAGCATCATCTTACCTTCCTGCTCATGACGACGCGGATACTCATACAACTTGATTTTATACAAGTTGCCGCTCTGCTTCCACCAGTTCCAGTCGTAGTATTTGCAGATATTGTCGAGCGTCATCTCTAACGAATAGGGACGCACACGAAAGTCAGCATAAGGCAGACGCTTGCCCACGGTATCGACATTCGAGTCGAACTTGAACTTCACACCAAAGCGTTTACCCACATCCTTCATCAAGTCGTGAACACTGCGTTCGTATCGCGTCTCAAATGTCTGTGCCCCAACCACTGTAGGCAGGATGGCACAAAGTAACAACAGTATCTTCTTCATATATAAAAAAGACTAATTATTGTTCGTTTTGTCGTCATAAAAATACGTGATGCAGACAGACTCAACCGGTTTCAGTCGGAGGCGGTATGTGTTGTCAGTCCGACTTTTCAGCGTGGTACGCTGGCCAGTAGCATGATGCCAGATGGTCACCTTCTGAGGCCGGTCCTGAAGTTTAAAGACAACTTCAGCATCATGGTTCTCTATATTG
>JAFVHO010000003.1 GCA_017474485.1 Prevotella sp. | reverse complement strand
GTCCGTAGGTTCCGTAAAAAGCATTCTTAGCTTGAAAAAAATTGTGGAGACAGAGGCTCGGACGCAACCTGTCGTAGTAGTAGTAAGTGCACTTGACGGCATCACCGACAAACTGATCGCCACATCACAGATGGCCAAGCAAGGCGATGAACGCTATCGTGAGGAATTCGACGCGATGGTGACTCGCCACCACCAGATGATTGAGGCCATCATTACGGATGACAAAAAGCGCATAGACTTATTTAATAATGTAGATCAGCTCTTCGATCAGTTGAAGAGTATCTTCTACGGTGTGTACCTGATTCACGACTTGAGCGAGAAGACGGCTGACACCATCGTTTCTTACGGTGAGCGTCTGAGTTCTCATATAGTGGCTGCAATGATCAAGAACGGCATCCGCATGAACAGCCGTGACTTTATCCGCACTTGGGATAAACAGGGAAAGCACGTCATTGATGCCGACCTGACGACTGAGTTGGTAAAGAAAGCTTTCAAGGACATCAGCGAAAAGAATGTGTATGTTGTTCCTGGCTTCATTGCCCGTGACCGTGATAGCCACGAAACCACCAACTTGGGACGTGGCGGCTCTGACTACACAGCTTCTATTATTGCTGCTGTGCTAAACGCTGAAGTGCTAGAAATTTGGACGGATGTAGACGGCTTCATGACTGCTGATCCGAAGGTTATCAAAACTGCCTACACCATCAACGAGTTGTCGTATGTGGAGGCTATGGAGCTTTGTAACTTCGGTGCAAAGGTCATCTATCCCCCAACGATTTATCCTGTCTGTGTCAAGAATATACCCATCAAGGTTAAGAACACCTTTAATCCTGAACATCCAGGTACATTGATTAAGGCCAAGATCGAAAACGACCAGAAGCCCATCAAAGGTATTTCGAGCATCAAGGGCACTTCGCTGATTACAGTTACTGGTCTCTCGATGGTAGGTGTCATTGGTGTCAACCGCCGTATCTTCACCACACTGGCTAATAAGGGCATCAGTGTCTTCATGGTATCACAGGCTTCGTCTGAGAACTCTACCTCTATTGGTGTGCGCGACGAAGATGCTGCAGCTGCCTCAGAGGTTTTGAATGCTGAATTTGCTAAGGAAATTGAGACAGGCGCTATGTTCCCCATGCAGGTGGAGAGTGGCTTGGCTACTATAGCCATCGTTGGTGAGAACATGAAACAGACACCAGGTATTGCCGGTAAGCTGTTTGGAACATTGGGCCGTTCTGGTATCTCTGTGATTGCTTGTGCCCAAGGTGCTTCCGAGACGAATATCTCGTTTGTAGTGGACGGCAAGTTTCTGCGCAAGTCACTCAACGTGCTTCACGACTCATTCTTCCTGTCAGAATATAAGGTGCTGAACCTGTTCATCTGCGGTATTGGTACCGTTGGTGGTATGTTGCTCGAACAGATTCGTACCCAACAGCAGTTCTTGATGCAATCACGTCGTCTGAAGCTGAATGTGGTCGGCATTTCGGATGTCGACAACTTCGTGCTCGATCGCGACGGCATCGACCTCGACAACTACGAAAAGACGTTGCGTGCAGGTTTCCCTGCCAACACTGAGCACATGCGCGACGAAATCGTGAAGATGAACATCTTCAACAGTGTATTCGTCGATTGTACGGCCAGCCGTCAGATTGCAATGCTTTACCAGACCTTCTTAGAGCATAACATATCGGTTGTAGCTGCCAACAAGATTGCTGCTTCTGGTGACTATGACAGTTATCTGAAACTCAAGCAGACAGCTCGCGACCGTGGTGTGTGGTTCCGTTATGAGACCAACGTTGGTGCTGGTCTGCCGATTATCGGTACCATCAACGACCTCTGCAACTCAGGTGACAAAATTCTGAAGATTGAGGCTATCCTTTCTGGAACATTGAACTTCATCTTTAACGAGATTGCTGGTGATGTGCCCTTCTCTGAGACCGTTCGTCGTGCTAAGGAACAACGCTATTCCGAGCCTGACCCACGTATCGACCTCAGCGGAACGGATGTCATTCGTAAACTGGTTATCTTGACCCGTGAGGCAGGTTATAAGGTAGAACAGGCCGATGTCGAGAAGCATCTCTTCGTGCCAGACAGCTATTTCGAGGGCAGTATTGACGACTTCTGGAAGCGTCTGCCTGAACTCGATGCCGACTTCGAGGCTCGTCGTAAGGTTCTCGAGTCAGAGAACAAGCGCTGGCGCTTTGTGGCTACGATGGAAGCAGACGAGAACGACCCATCAAACTTCAAGACCAGCGTGGCGTTGAAAGAGGTGCCTTACGGACATCCGTTCTATGGGCTTGAGGGTTCGAACAACATCGTGCTGTTGACCACCGAGCGTTATAAGGAGTACCCGATGCTCATTCAGGGCTATGGTGCTGGTGCCGCCGTTACAGCCGCTGGTGTCTTCGCCAATATCATGTCAATCGCAAATATTTAATTTATGAAGCATATCATCATTCTTGGTGATGGCATGGCAGATCTTCCCGTCGAACGACTCGGCGGGAAGACCCTGCTGCAATATGCCCATAAGCCCATGATGGATCAGCTGGCCAAGGAAGGACGCTGTGGTCGCTTGGTGACCGTTCCTGAAGGTTTTCCTCCTGGTTCTGAGGTTGCCAATACCGCTATTCTTGGCTATGATCTGAATAAAGTTTACGAAGGTCGAGGCCCCTTAGAGGCTGCCTCTATTGGCTATGAGATGGCCGATGACGACTTCGCCATCCGCTGTAATATCATCACTTTGGAGGACGGCAAGATTATTACGCATAACGGGGGCAATCTGGAGACGGATGATGCCCGCGTGCTGATTAACTATCTTAATGAAAACCTTGCTAAGCCCGTCAACGAACGTGAGGGCTGTGAGCGCGTCAAGTTCATCACAGGCATCCAATATCGCCATTTGTTGGTCATCAAGGGCGGCAACAAGCACATTGTCTGTGCCCCACCCCACGATCATCCGAATGAGGAATGGCGTTCGTTGCTGGTAAAACCTGAGGAAGGTTTAGTAGGCAGTGACTTTGTCGCTGCCCAACAAACCGCTGACCTCATCAACAAAATGATTCTGAAATCGCAAGAGTTGTTAGCTCAGCATCCTTTTAACATCGAACGTGCTAAGAAGGGTGAGCGCCAAGCAAACAGCATCTGGCCTTGGAGCGGTGGCTATCGTCCGTCTATGGAGACGCTCATGCAACAATACCCAGAGATCAAGAGCGGTGCCGTTATATCGGCTGTCGACCTTATTCAGGGCATTGGCAAATATGCTGGTCTGCGCATCATCAAGGTTCCTGGTGCTACAGGACTTGCCAACACCAACTATGAAGGTAAGGCCCAAGCTGCCATTGACGCTCTCGAGAAGGACGACTTTGTGTTCGTGCATGTTGAGGCAAGCGATGAGGCTGGTCATGATGGTGACCTTGAGTTGAAGCTGAAGACCATTGAGTATCTCGACCAGCGTCTTATCAAGCCTATTTACAACAAGGTGGCTACTTGGAATGAACCAGTATGCATTGCCGTACTCCCCGACCACCTGACTCCCGTCGAGCAGCGCATCCACGTCGGACAGCCCGTACCTTTCATCATCTGGCATCGTGGCATCGAGCCCGACAGCGTTCAGCAATACGACGAGGTCTCTTGTGTATCAGGTTCTTACGGCCTGTTGAAGCTCAACGAGTTCATGCAAGCCTTCATGGCCATCCAATAAAAATCATAAGATAATGAAAACATTCAATCGTATTTTCTATTTTGCTTTAGCACTGGTGGTTATGACGATGGCAGCGTGTGGCAACAAGACGGGCAATGCCACCAATACAGCCGATTCTATTCCTGCCGACTCTGTCACTGCCCAGTCTGACGATTATGTTCCCCAACGTTCCGACTACACTTTCCGTTCTGAGGTGCGTACAATGGATGATGACGGCGAAGTCCGTTGGGACACCATTGTTGTCTATCTGACTGACGCCAAGGGGCATACGCAACAGCTCTACAGTCAGGCACAGCCGCTGGATACAGCTACATGGAATAAGGGCAGCATAGGCAAAATTTCTGAAGACGACTGGAATTTCGACGGCATCCCCGACCTTCAGGTTTGTATGGGTCCGATGAATGGCTTTGGCAATTTCACTTACGATGTATGGATTTGGGACGATCAGGCTCATCAATTCAACTATCTGAAAACCGATGATGCCATCTTCGATCCTGAAATCGATTCCGACAAGAAGACAATCGTCAGCGTCTGGCGGCTCGACGATGATGTGGAAATCGTCCGCTACAAGTGGAAAGACGGTAAACTGGTGGTAACGGAACGCGAACAATTGTCGCGTGAAGATTTGGCTGACGACTAAAAACGTATTTTTATAACTGGTAAATACAAAAAGTGTAGAAATCCTTTGTTTTTTTACTCAGTTATTAGTAACTTTGCAGTCGCAATTGCAGAATTATTAGTTATGATAAAGGCTCTGTCGCTCTATGGCATTACATATTTGTTGTTGATATTATTCTTGTTCGGATTGTTGTTCATCTATCCGAAACAGGAACTGCATTTGCTGTTAAATTCTTGTCATACAGGCATTCAAGACACATTCTTCAAGTATTACTCCATGCTGGCAGAATGGCCATTATACCTATTGGCATTGCTTCCATTATTCTGGAAAAAGAAAGAATTAACCATCTTCTTTGCACTTAGCGAACTGTCTGGAGGTGCCTTACTGCAAATATTAAAACACACCTTCAGTTTCGATCGCCCTATTTGCGCGTTTGAGAACTACAAGCAGATGATACTGCCTTTAGTTCAGGGCGTAGATATGCACCACAGCAACTCTTTCCCATCCGGACATGCCTCTACTTTCTTCGTTTTCTGTACATGTTGTGCCCTTATATTGGCTTACCACTATAAAAAGCGCGAGCACCACAGCAGCAAAGATTGTCTTCTGTTTAATCTGTCGTTGTTGGCGCTGTTGATACTTGCCACACTGGGTGCCTACTCACGCGTCTATCTTTCGCAACACTGGCTGTTCGACGTCTGCGTAGGTAGCGTTATCGGTTTTATTACCCCATGCCTGGTGTTCTACTTTGGCAGGAACAAGATTCTACGACTGGATAAGCCAAAGTATAGCACACAATTAGAAACTCAAAAAGGATGAAACCAAATCAATTATTGAAGTTATTGCGAAAGCCCATTTCGCTTTTCACTTTTTCCTGTATCGTCTGCATAGGAACGTTGTTGTTCTACAACATACCCTTTTTTAATTATGTAGCTGACAATTCCAATGAAAGCACAGGTGGAAAGATATTCCTACTGACATCCCTGGTGGTTATCATGCTGGCACTCAATTTCATGATGACCTATCTTGTAATGTTCCTGACAAGGATTGTCGGACGAATCCTGCTGGCCATTCTTTCCATTATCAATGCTACGGCAGTTTATTTTATCTTCACCTATAGCGTGATGATTGATGCCACGACAATCGAGAATGTGTTCAACACCCGATATTCAGAGGCGTCCGGGTTCTTTACATGGTCGCTGTGGCTGTTCATCATTGTTTTTGGTGTACTGCCAGCCTTGTATTGCCTGTTCCAGCCCATCGTATTCGGAAAACTTAAGAAACTGGGCATCTATTGCGGCAGTTCATTGGCCATTGTTCTTGTCGTCGCTTTGATGAATTTCAACCAGACGCTGTTTGTCAGTCAGCACGATACAGAACTGGGCGGACTGCTGCAGCCTTGGTCATATATAGCCAATACTTGTCGCATCATCAGCTTCAGTCATGATGAGAATGCTGAGGAAATCAAGTTACCTGACGGTAAGATTGCCGACAATGAGAAGGCTGTCGTGGTGCTCGTCATCGGAGAATCGGCACGTAAAGGCAACTTCCAACTATACGGCTACAAGCGCGACACCAATCCACTGCTGTCGAAACAAGAGGGACTGAAGGTATATCAGGCCACATCCTGTGCTACATACACCACAGCGGGTACGAAAGCCATTCTTGAACCTATCGACAGTGACGATCTCAATGAGTTATTGCCCAACTATGCTTTCAGGACTGGTGTTGACGTGTCGTGGCGTACATCTAACTGGGGAGAACCGCCTATCCATATTGACGAATATCTGACGGACGACGAACTGGGCGTTCAATTCCCCGACGAGAATGAGAAATACGATGCTATACTCTTCAGAGGACTTCGCGAGCGTATTGAGTCCAGCAAGAAAACCAAGGTGCTTATCATCCTGCACACCAGTACCAGTCATGGTCCGAACTATGCTGACAAATATCCCAAGGAGTTTGAAGTGTTCAAGCCTGTGGCCAAGAATGTAGAAGAAGGCGAAAAGAATGTCGGCACACTGATTAATGCCTACGACAACACGATACGCTACACCGACTACTTGTTGGACGGTCTTATCAACACCTTGCGCTCTATGGAAGACTGGAAGAGAGCTATGATCTTCATTTCCGACCACGGCGAGTCGCTTGGCGAGAACAAGATGTTCATGCACGGAATGCCTATGCGACTGGCACCCAAGGTGCAGTATGAAATTCCTTTCCTGGTATGGACATCGGAGAATTTCAGAGACTATAAGCCCACATCCACCAAGCAGGAAGCACCAGAAGGCGAGTTACCAGCGGTACTTGAGCAGCACTACATTTTCCATTCCGTGCTCAACCTGCTGTCAATACAGTCGTCAGCCTACAACAAAGACTTTGATATCTTTAAAATGAACAACGACAAATAAAACAAATTGGGCCCGCATTTCTGCGAGCCTTTTTAGTTTATTAGTTCGTCTATCCAACTCAACCCTTTATCATATTTATCCTACGCCTGTTACCTGATGGCCTGACTGCGAAGTGGAGCCAGTAGGTGCCTTTGGGCGAATGCTCTAATAGGAGTTCATCGAAGTCCTCCTGCGACTCATCGCTGATGTCGAGCAGGATGGTGGCGTAACGCACTAGTTGCTCGATGCCTGCCACGCGGATGTCGGCGGCACAACCCGTCAAGTGGTTCGAGCCTTTCACACCGCCCACCGCCTTGTTCACCTCAGAGCTCCGATAGCCGCTGTTGATGATGATGGGGTCATCCCCATCGCCATACAATACAGGTTGTTCCATCGCCTTCTCAGTTCTTCCAGCCATTGGCATAGTCTACGAAGGTTATTCACTTGTCCCTCATTCGGAACGTTATTTATTCCCGTATTCGTTTTTGCAAAGTAAGCCATCAGTAAACCCCGTATTTTCGGACTGAGATTTTGTCCGTACCTTTGCGCGGTATTTCAAATTCTATCGCGTATGACATACATGACAATCGAACAGTTCCGTCAGATCC
>JAFVHO010000096.1 GCA_017474485.1 Prevotella sp. | reverse complement strand
GCTTCAGGATGGGCTTGAACCAACGACCCCCTGATTAACAGTCAGGTGCTCTAACCAACTGAGCTACTGAAGCAGGTGCGCATCATTTCTGATTTGCGGGTGCAAAGGTAAGGAGTTTTTTTGAATCCTGCAAACTTTTTGACGAAAAAATTCATGGAATGGGCATTTTTTTGTAATTTTGCACGCAAATACAATAAATTAAAGATGAAAAGAAGTGTTTTACTACAAATAATGGTGTGCATGCTGTCGCTGACGGCATACGGTCAGAATAGCAAAAACCATCAGTTGGAGGTCGGCAAGAATCTGGAGATATTCAATGCCCTCTACAAGAATCTGGACTTGATGTATGTGGACACCTTGGATGCCAACAAGGTAATTACGGCAGGTATCGATGCGATGCTGAACACACTGGATCCCTACACGGAGTACTATCCTGAAGAGCGTCAGAAGGACTTGAAGACGATGCTGACGGGTAAATATGCTGGTATCGGAGCCTTGATTCGCTACCACCAGAAATTGAAGCGCGTGGTAATTGACGAGCCCTACGAGGGTATGCCCGCTGCCGAGGCAGGCTTGAAGAAGGGTGACATCATCCTCCAGATTGACGATACAGCAACAACAGACAAAAACGTATCGTACGTGAGCAGCCATCTGCGTGGCGAGCCTGGCACGACATTCATGCTGAAGATACAGCGTCCCTCAACGGGTAAGAAGATGAATTTCAAGATGACACGTCGCGCCATCAAGATGCCTGAGATTACATGGTACGGTATGTTGCCCAATGGTATTGGATACATCAATCTGAACACGTTTACGGGCGAACCTGCCAAACCCATGCGTTTGGCTTTCCTCGACCTGAAGAAGCAAGGTGCAGAGAAATTGATACTAGACCTGAGAAACAATGGCGGCGGTTCGCTGGCTGAGTGCGTGGACATCCTGAACATGTGGGTACCCAAGGGCATACGTATCGTGGAGACGAAAGGTAAGCTGAGTCGTGCCAACAATGACTACAGGACACGTATGGAACCACTCGACACAGTGATGCCCATCGTGGTATTGGTAAATCGTGAGACGGCCTCGGCCTCAGAGATTACCAGCGGTGCCTTACAGGACTTGAAGCGTGGTATTATAATAGGTACGCGTACATATGGAAAGGGACTTGTGCAGGTGCCCAACATCACTCTGCCCTACAATGCCAACCTGAAGTTGACGACTTCCCGTTATTATCTGCCCAGTGGACGAGGCATCAAGATGAAGGAAGGTATCAAGCCTGACGTGGAGATAAAGCCCGACACAATGGCTAACATTACGCTTTATCTGGACCGTATGGACTCTACAGAAGTGATGTTCGACTATGCTGTGGACTACATCTCGAAACACCCCACAATAGCCTCTGCCAAGGACTTCCATTTGACGGATGCAGACTACGAGGATTTCAAGCAGCGCGTCATCAAGGCCGGATTTACCTACGACCAGGTAAGCAAGTCACAGTTTGACGAACTGATAAAGACTGCCAAGTTCGAAGGCTACTACGAAGATGCCAAGGCAGAATTCGATGCACTGAAGGCTAAGATAGACCATCATGATGTGGCTCGCGACTTGGATGCACATCGGAAGGAAATCCAAATGTTGCTGGAGCAGGAGATTATTTCGGCTTATTATTATCAAGGCGGACAACTTCAGGTGGCTCTTCGTACAGACAAAACATTGACAGAAGCCGAGCGTATTCTTAACGATAATGACACCTATCAACGCATCTTGAAAAGCGAAAAAATGAATACAAAAGACGATTAATAGATAAAAAACGGGGGACAACTGTTAAAATAGCGTTAAATCGACACTTTTTCTTGAAAAAAGTATTGCAGATTCAAAAACTATTCGTACCTTTGTAACGCACACAACTAGTAATTTTAATCTATATTTATCATTTTCCTCGGAGTAAAGCCGCCTGTGAGAGGTGGCTTTACTTTTTTATTACAGTTTTTGAATCAACTCCTTCATACCCTCCGAGGCACCCTTTTGGATCTGCGTTACATTTGCACCTGCACTGATGGGATTGGGGTCAATCAAGTAAACAGGAACACCTGGACGTACGTAATGGAGAAGACCAGCAGCAGGATATACGTTGAGCGACGTACCAATGATGATGAAGATGTCAGCTGTCTGACACTCCTCAGCAGCAATGGTAATGTTAGGCACTGCCTCGCCAAAGAAGACGATGAAAGGACGCAACAGCGAACCGTCGCCTGCCTTCGTACCTGGTTCAATCTCACAATTCTCGGGTGTCAGCGTCTGCTGATAGCGCGGATTGTCTGGGTCAGTGCTCGAACACACCTTCATCAGTTCGCCATGCAGATGGATAACCTTTTTCGAGCCTGCCTGCTCATGCAGGTTGTCCACATTCTGCGTCACTACCGTCACGTCGTATTTCTTTTCCAATTCAGCCACCAACTTGTGACCCTCATTCGGTTTGACACCCCAGCACTTCTTGCGTAGCATGTTGTAGAAGTTGGTGACCAACGTCGGATCGTTGAGCCAACCTTCATGCGTGGCAACTTTCTGTACTGGATACTCTTCCCAAAGGCCGTCAGCATCACGGAAAGTCTTCAACCCGCTCTCCACTGACATACCTGCACCTGTTAAAACTACAATCTTTTTCATAAGCTAAAGTATTAAGAATGCACAAAATTACTAATTTTTCGCGAAATATCATACATAAATCATAGAAATGTTGTACCTTTGCAGCCGATTTTACGCATATACATTATTAATATATAGAGAAAAGAATGGATAAAGTAAGTTATGCATTAGGTATTGGCATTGGTCACCAATTGGCAAACATGGGTGGTCAGGAGCTGAATATCGATGATTTTGCCCAGGCTGTGAAGGATGTTTTGGGTGGGAAGGAATTGAAGATAAAGAGCAGCGAGGCTCAGCAGATTGTTCAAGAATTCTTTGCTCAGCAGGAGCAGAAAATCAACAAGCAGCGTGCTGAAGCTGGTAAGGCACACAAGGAGGCTGGCGAGAAATATCTGGCCGAGAATGCCAAGAAGGACGGTGTCATCACCCTACCCTCTGGTTTGCAGTATCAGGTGCTGAAAGAGGGTAACGGCAAGAAGCCCAGTGCCAAAGACTCTGTGAAGTGCCACTACGAGGGTTTCCTCATCGACGGTACTGTATTCGACAGCAGCATCCAGCGCGGCGAGCCTGCCGTATTCGGACTGCAACAGGTCATTGCTGGTTGGACAGAAGGTCTGCAGCTGATGCAGGAAGGCGCCAAGTATCGTTTCTTCATCCCCTATCGTCTGGCATACGGCGAGGGTGGTGCAGGCAGTTCTATTCCTCCCTTTGCAGCTCTCGTCTTCGATGTAGAGCTCATTGAAGTCATGTAAGAAATGAAAGATTAAAAATTAAAAATATTAAGAATTAAATATTTAAATTTTAAGATTAAAATGAAAAAGTTTACTTTCGCTGCTATCGCAGCAGTTGCTGCCGTCATGATGTATTCATGCGGCAATGGTACGCCAAAGGCAAACCTGAAGACAGACATTGACACTGTAAGTTACGCTATCGGTATGGCTCAGACTCAGGGTCTGAAGGATTACCTCGTAGGTCGTCTGGGTGTTGACACCACTTACATGGACGATTTTATCAAGGGTCTGAACGAGGGTGCTAACGCTGGCGACGACAAGAAGAAGGCAGCCTACTATGCAGGTATCCAGATTGGTCAGCAGATTTCCAACCAGATGGTAAAGGGTATCAACCACGAGCTGTTTGGCGACGATTCTACCAAGAGCATCTCTCTGAAGAACTTCATGGCTGGCTTCGTAGCCGGTACTATTGGCAAGGGTGGTCTGATGACTGTTGACTCTGCTGGTCAGGTGGCTCAGGACATGATGCGTGCCATCAAGGCTAAGAACCTGGAGAAGGAATTTGGCGGCAACAAGAAGGAAGGCGAGAAGTTCCTGGCTGAGAATGCCAAGAAGGAAGGCGTGAAAGTGCTGCCCGGCGGTGTTCAGTACAAAGTTCTGAAGGAAGGTACTGGTGCTATTCCTGCCGACACCTCTCGTGTAAAGGTACACTATGAGGGTAAGACTCTCGATGGTAAGGTGTTTGACAGTTCTTACAAGCGTGGTCAGCCTGCTGACTTCCGTGCTAATCAGGTCATCAAAGGTTGGACAGACGCTCTGACTAACATGTCCGCTGGTTCTATTTGGGAAGTTTACATTCCTCAGGAGTTGGCTTACGGCGAGCGTCAGCAGGGTGCTGACATCAAGCCTTTCTCTATGTTGATTTTCAAGATTGAACTCATCGAAGTTAATCCTAAGAAGTAATGAAAAAGTCTATTATGGTAGCACTCGCCCTTCTCGTGGTGGGTGCTACTTTCAATTCAGTAGAAGCCCAGCAGATACCTCCAACGCGTGTCGACTCGCTGAGCTATAGCATGGGTATGGCCCAGACACAGGGTTTGAAGGACTACCTCGCCAAGCAGATGAAGATTGACGTGAACCTGACTGACGACTTCGTAAAGGGTCTGAAAGAAGGTGTTAATGCTAACGAGGACAAACAGAAGGCTGCCTATTATGCTGGTCTTCAGATTGGTCAGCAGATTGTCCGCCAGATGAAACCCGGTATCAATAAGGAACTGTTTGGCGACGACGCCAGCAAAAGCATCTCGATGGACCAGTTTATGGCTGGTTTTATCAGCGGTTACACAGGCAAGGACGGTCTGATGAGCATGGAAGAGGCCCAGCAACTGGCTCAGCGCCTGATGGAAACGGTCAAGAACGAGGCCCTGTTGGAGAAGTATGGCGACAACAAGAAGGCTGGCGAGGACTTTATGGCCGCCCAGGCCAAACTGGCAAAGAAAAAGAAGTCGGGTATTACCGTACTGCCCAGCGGTCTGATGTACAAGGTGCTCACGCCGGGTAATGGTCCTGTTGCCAAGGCTAACGACAAGGTAAAGGTAAAGTATGAGGGTCGTCTCATCGACGGCACTGTGTTCGACTCTACCGAGAAGCATGGCGGCGAGCCTGCCACCTTCGCTCCTAATCAGGTCATCAAGGGTTGGACTGAGGCCCTCACTCTGATGCCTGTCGGTTCTAAGTGGCAGCTCTACATTCCACAGGAGTTGGCATACGGCAATCGTGACGCTGGTCAAATCAAGCCCTTCAGCGCCCTCATCTTCGACGTAGAAGTATTGGAGATTGTGGAAGATAAGAAGGAAGAGAAAAAATAGGCTGTTAGCTTTTGGCTGTTAGCGGTTAACTGCCAATAGCCAATGACTAGTAGCCAATAGCCGATTCATGTATGCAAGAAACAAGACAAAACAAGATAGCCCGTCTGCTCCAGAAAGAACTCTCATTGATCTTTCAGGAGCAGACTCGCTCCATGCATGGTGTGATGGTCAGTGTGACGCGTACCAAGATATCGCCTGACCTTAGCATCTGCACCGCCTACCTCAGCATTTTCCCCTCTGAGCGCGGCGAAGAGCTAATCCAGAACATTACCCGTAACGAGAAGCAGATTCGCTACGAATTGGGTACCCGCATCCGTCACCAGATGCGCATCGTCCCCGAACTCCGCTTCTTTATTGATGACAGTCTGGATTATATTGAGCGCATTGACGAACTTTTGAAAAAGTAAAATAGTAAAAGGGTAAAAAGCAAAGCCATGAATTTCCCATTTTACATAGCACGGCGTTACCTCTTTTCCAAGAAGTCAACCCATGCCATCAACGTTATCAGCGGCATCTCCGTTGTCGGCGTCGCTGTTGCCACGATGGCCTTGGTGGTTACGCTGTCTGTGTTCAATGGTTTCCACGACCTTGTAGCGTCCTTCTTTACACAGATGGACCCACAACTGAAGGTCATCCCCGTCAAAGGTAAGACCGCACCTGCCAATGACCCCATCCTGACCAAGATACGCCAACTGCCTGAAGTGGAAATAGCCACCGAGTGTCTGGAAGACCAGGCGCTGGCTGTCTATGTCGATCGTCAAATGATGGTCAAGATAAAAGGTGTGGAGGACAACTTCGACAAGCTGACGCATATCCGCGAGATTCTGGAGGGCGACGGTAACTTCGACCTGCACGCTGCCGACATCAACTACGGCATACCAGGTCTGGGTGTTGCCTATCAGATGGGCTTGGGCTATACCTACAAGGAGCCCATGCGAGTCTATGCGCCACGCCGCGAAGGCCAGCTTAACATGGCCGACCCTACCGATGGCTTCGTTGAGGATGAGCTCTATTCGCCTGGCGTCGTGTTCTGTATGAAACAAGGCAAGTACGACAAGAACTACATCCTTACCTCGTTGGCTTTTGCACGCAACCTGTTCCAGCAGGAGGGCATGCTATCCTCCCTTGAACTGCGCCTGAAGCCAGGCAGCAATTTCGACCGTGTCAAAGACCAGATGTGCGAACTGGCCGGCACGAAGTATCAAGTGCTCGACCGCTACGAGCAGCAGGACGACACCTTCCGCATTATGAAGGTCGAGAAACTCATAGCCTACATCTTCCTGACGTTCATACTCATGATAGCCTGCTTCAACATCATCGGCTCGCTATCCATGCTCATTATCGACAAGCGCAACGACGTACAGACGCTGCGCAACCTTGGTGCCAACGACAGTCAGATCTGCCGTATCTTCCTTTTTGAAGGTCGTATGATTAGTGTCATTGGTGCCGTCATTGGCATCCTCATTGGTTTGTTACTCTGCTGGCTACAACAGCAGTTCGGTCTCGTCCGTCTGGGCTCCAGCGAAGGTAATTTCGTGGTCGATGCTTATCCCGTCAGCGTGCATCCTTGGGACATCGTCGTCATATTCATGACTGTAATAGTCGTAGGTTTCCTGAGCGTATGGTACCCCGTACGCTATTTCGCCCGCAGACTGTTACACTAATAACCTGAAGCCGTTAACCAAGTGTGATGTTTTCCACCGTAATAGGCTCATTCAGGAATACCTGAGCCTGTTCCTTGAATTTCTCTGGATTCTCTGTCGTCAGGTAATGTACCTGTCCACCTTGCGTACAACGCCGTTCCATGTCCGGATGGCGCACGAAATACTGTTGCAGGGACTCAGCCACATATTCGCCCTGAGAGACGATACGGATGCCTCGCGGAATATACTTATGAATCTTAGGCAACAAGATGGGATAGTGTGTACAGCCTAAGATGACGGTATCGATGTCAGAATCCTGACGTAACAACTGGTCGATATACTTCTTGACAAAATAGTCGGCACCTGGCGAGTCAGCCTCGTTATACTCCACCAACGGCACCCAGAAAGGACAGGCCACGCCCGTCACCTGAATGTCAGGGAAGAGCTTCTGTATTTCCAGATTGTACGACTCGCTCTTGATGGTGCCCTCAGTAGCGAAGATACCCACGTGACGTGTTTGCGTCAACTGTCCGATAACTTCAGCCGTAGGACGAATAACGCCCAAGACTCGACGTTGTGGGTCGAGCTTGGGCAAATCATTTTGTTGAATGCTGCGTAGGGCCTTGGCCGATGCCGTGTTGCATCCTAAGATAATCAGGTGGCACCCCATCTCGAACAGACGTATCACAGCCTGACGCGTGAACTCGTAGACCACGTCGAACGAGCGTGTGCCATACGGTGCACGGGCATTATCGCCCAGATAGAGGTAGTCGTACTGGGGCAACAGCTGACGGATGCCATGCAGGATGGTCAGTCCGCCATATCCGCTGTCGAAAACACCGATAGGTCCTGGCTCACTCCTCACCTCACACCAACTTAGGTATTACTCCAGCAATGACTTCACAATCTCCGTGCAGTCTTCAGCCATAGCAGCGTTCATCCAGGGGACTGCATTGCCGTCAGTGTTCAGGATGAAAGCATAGCCACGCTCCGCACCCAGCTTCGCCAACACAGTAGCCAGACGCTGCTTCAGCGGAGCCTTAGCCTCGTCCTCTGCCTGACTTAGCAGACGCTGCCCCTCCTTCTTGAAGGCAATGTTCTTGTCCAGCATCTCCTGCAACTCGCTCTGGCGCTTCTGCAGAATAGTCTTCGGGAAACCAGCCTGACCATCCAGAAACTCTTCGTACTTCTTATTGAAGTCATCCTCTACACGCTTCTGCTCGGCCTCATACTTCTCGCGCAGCATCTGCAGATTAGCCTGCATCGTAGCATACTCAGGCATAGACTGGAACACCTCATCATGACTCAAGTAGCCATACTTCACCACTGACACAGTGTCCTGCTGTGCATAACTTACTAGCCCCATCAGGGCCATCACCAATAGCAGCGTTATTTTCTTCATAATTCTGTAATTATTCGTATTTGCGGGCAAAGATACAATAAAAAAACGAGTCAACCAAATGTCGGCCCGTTTTTTTAACTTTTTACGTCTTTTAGGAATTTACTTCAGTCCGAGCTTGGCCTTAACCTGTGCGGTAACATCGGTAGAAAGCGTGGTGCTGATATAGGGGATGCCACTGGCAGTATCCATGATATAGACATAGCCACCAGCCTGACCGACAGCCTTGATAGCATCGACTACCTTAGTGGTAATGGCCTGCATCTTGTCCTGTTGCTCCTTAGCCAGAGCCTGCTGATTGTCCTGGAAGCTCTGCTGAATTTTCTGGTACATCTCGTTGAGCTCAGTCTGACGACGCTGCTTGATATTCTCAGGCAGGGTAGCCTGTTCCTTCTCAAAAGCCTCGCCCTTCTTCTGTAGCTCGTCCTGCATCTGCTTCAAGTCAGCCTCATACTGCTTAGTAAGAGCCTCAATATCGGCACGAGCCTTGGAGAACTCAGGCATAGCCTGGATGACCTCCTGTGAGTTGACATGACCAAACTTCTGTGCATTGGCGGTGGTGAAACCGCAGATTGCGCAAATAGCGCAAAGAATAATCTTCTTCATTTTTTTCTTTCTTATTGTTAGTTATAATTTCTCATTATCTCATTTTCTCAATTACTATATCCGAGCTTAGAGAGCACCTCGTTGGAAATGTCGACCTTGGGGGAACCGAAGATGATGCCAGCATCAGAGGCACGGTCGAGTACAAGCTGATAGCCACGGAGATCGGCAATGTCCTTGACGGCATTATAGACTTCCTCCTGAATGGGCGACATGAGGGCTGTGCGCTTCTTGAAGAGCTCGCCCTGAGGACCAAAGTACTTCTTCTTCAGGTCAGCAGCCTCTTTCTCTTTCTCCATGATGGCATCCTGACGGGTTTTCTTCTGTTCCTGAGACAGGAACACCACCTCGTTCTGGTAATTCTTGTAGAGCGTCTGTGCCTCTATCTGAAGGGCGTCGACCTCAGCCTGCCATTTCTTAGACACTTGGTTCAACTGTTCGTTAGCACGCTCGTAGGCTGGAATATTCTTAAAGATATAATCCATGTCCACAAGGGCAAACTTCTGTGCTTGCATCGACAGAGCCGTTGCGCACATAACCATCATCAATATTACTTTCTTCATAATTCGTCTCTTTTAAGTTAATACATCAACTATGACGCGAAAACTTCGGAAAGGTTTAAGAGTTTCCTTAGAATTCTTGTCCTAAGATGAAGTGGAACTGACTGCCACCCTTTGATGAACCTGTATAGGCTTTGTCGAAACCGTATGCCCAGTCAATACCCATCAGACCAACCATCGGGAGGAAGATGCGGACACCCAGACCTGCCGAACGCTTAAGTTCGAAGGGATTGAAGTTCTTGGCCTCGTGCCAGGCATTACCGCCCTCCAGGAATCCAAGTCCATAGATAGTTGTATTACCCAACATAAACGGATAGCGCAACTCAAGCGTGAAGCGGTCATAGGCATAACCCTCGGCACGGTACGGCGTGAGTGAACCGTTATCGTAACCACGCAGACCAATAGTCTCCTCGGCATAGCCTGACGAGTAGCCGCTCATACCATCACCACCGACATAGAAGGTCTCGAACGGTGATTTCTTATCATTATTGTAGGCACCTAACAATCCCAGTTCCACACGGGTCATGAGCACGAAGCACTTCTGACCATTGGTAAGAGCCGTGAAGGTGCGGGTCTTAAGTTTCCACTTGTGATACTCAATCCAACGATACTTGTCCTGCAACTCGGCATTGTAGCGATCAACATCGGTATTGTAGGTTTCCGTGGTAGCCAAAGCACCATAGTTCTTATTGTCAAAGACAGACCAAGGTGGCGTGAGAGTGACACTGGCCATGAACTCCGAACCACGACGTGGGAAGAGCTGGTTGTCAGTAGAGGTACGCGCCAGCGTGATGCCAAGGTTGATGTTGTTACAGTTACCATTAGAGATGATGAAGTAACTCCAGTCACGCAACATATAGCGTGTGTAGGACAGCTGCATAGACAACTGGAAGTAGTCATCGGGCCAGCGCAGACGCTTACCCCAACCTATCGATGCACCAAACAGTTTGATGTACTTGCTGTCGTCCATCATCGAGGTATAGTCGTAATAGCTTGAATTATACGAACCGTAACCACCATAGTAGTTATAGTAGTTGTTCATCCATGCCGAGTTACGATAAGTGCTGGAGATGTCGCTCTGCTTCGAGTAGAAAGCACTAACGCTGAACGAGTTGGGGCGCTTGCCACCAAACCAGCCCGTAGAATAGCCTGTAGAAATAGAGCTATAGTAGCTACCGTTGGACTGCAACGAGAGCGAGAGCTGCTCACCATCACCGATAGGCATGATGCCACGGTGCATCTTATTCCTACCAAACAGGTTACGCATCGAGAAGTTGTTGAGCTTGATACCCACACGACCAATGATACCAGTCTGACCCCAACCGAGCGAGAACTCCAACTGGTCATTAGACTTCTGTTCCAATTCCCAGTTGATATCCACGGTGCCGTCCTCGTAGTTAGGCTTGATATCAGGGTTCACCTTCTCAGGATCGAAGAATCCCATAGAGGCGATATCACGGGCAGAACGCTGCAAGGCATCCTTTGAGAACAGGTCGCCAGGCTTGGTACGCAATTCACGACGTACGACCTCTTCATAGATACGGTCGTTACCATAGATGCGTACATGACTGATATGAGCCTGCGTGCCCTCCTGAATACGCATCTCGAGGTCGATAGAGTCGCCTACAATGTTAACCTCAACGGGGTCGAGATTATAGAACAGATAACCGTTATTCCAATAGTAGTTACCGACGGCATCATCGTCCTCAGAAAGACGTTTCTTCATCTGCTTCTGGTTGTAGACATCGCCCTTCTTCATACCCAACACGGCAGAAAGGTAATCGCTGGTAACAACGGTATTACCCACCCAGGTAATGTTACGCAGATAGTATTTCTGACCCTCATCCACCTTGACGAAGACGTTGACATGCTTTTCATCAATGGTCCAGACAGAGTCTTCCAAGATGGCTGCGTCACGATAACCCAATTCGTTATACTTATCAATCAATGCCTTCTTGGCTTCATCGTAACGCTCAGGGGTAAACTTCTTAGACTTGAAGAAATTCTTAAGCTTGCCAGCCTCGTTAATCTTGCCAAAGGCACCCTTCTTAAACAAGTTACCCTTGATTTTACCATCAGTAAGCTGTTCATTACCTTCAAAGATTATCTTGCGCACCTTCATCTTGGCCTTCTTGTCGATATTGACGTCGAGTATTACCTGATTCTTACCCGTCACATCGTCACGCTGTATAATATCGATCTCGGCATTCTTGTAACCCTTGTCGTCGAAATATTTCTTAGCCAGAATCTTGGCACGGTCAATCATGTTAGGCGTAATCTGCGCACCACGCATAATACCCAGCTTGGCCTCCATGTCGTCACGCTCTGACTTCTTCAGTCCATTGTAGTTGATGGTGCTGACACGCGGACGGGTAGCCAGACGGATGCAGAGATAAACCTTCTGTCCAACGATAGAGTCGGCTGTGATGGCAACCTGCGAAAACAGGCCATGCCTCCAATAACGCTTGACGGCCTCGGTAATCTCCGTGCCCGGCAGACTGATCATCTGTCCAACAGCCAATCCCGACAGTCCTGTAAGCACGTAGTCCTCATAGCCCTCAACACCCTTCACAGCCAGTCCGCCAATCTCAAGCTGACGGGGTGTGCCAGCATACGAGATGTCTGGGTTGACGATGACGTCCTGCGCATTGACGCTTAAAGGTAAAAAGGTAAAAAGGTAAAAAGGTAAAACACCTTTTACCATTACCTTCAACCATTTTGTAATTGCTTCTATCTTCACTTTTGCTTTTTACTTTTTACCTTTTTACTTTTCATCAGCTTCCACCTGGGCCTCCGTCTTGCCAAAACGGCGCTGACGTCCCTGATAGTCGGCAATGGCCTGATGCAAGGCCTTCTCGTCGAAATCGGGCCAGTAGGTGTCACAGAAATAAAACTCTGAATAAGCACACTGCCACAACAGGTAGTTCGAGATACGCAATTCACCACCCGTACGAATCAACAAATCGGGATCAGGCATGAAGTTAGTCCACAGGTGGTCGTTAATGGTCTGCTCTGTAATGTCGTCGACATTCAGCTTGCCCTGCTTCACCTCTTCTGCAATCAGACGTGTGGCACGGGTCAACTCCAATTTCGACGAGTAGCTCATGGCTACTACCATCGTCATACCGTCGTTGTCCTTGGTCAGATTCTCCATATAGTGAATCTTGTCCTGCACGCTCTTAGGCAGTCGTTCAAGGTCTCCAACCATCGTGAACTTGACGTTGTTGTCGGTAAACAGCTCCATCTCGATGAAGCTAAGAACCAATCCCATCAATGCCTCAATTTCGTAAGCGGGACGATTCCAGTTCTCGGTAGAGAAGGTGTAGAGGGTCAGGTACTTCACACCCAAACGTGCACATTCTGCCGTAATCTTCTTCACCGTATCAAGACCTGCCTTGTGTCCGAACGTACGATCGAGTCCACGCTCAGTAGCCCAGCGTCCGTTGCCGTCCATGATGATGGCAATATGCTGCGGTATGCGATTCTTATCCAGTTCTGCTGTCATATATTTAATATCTTTCAATTTCTCAATATCTTAATTTCTCATTGTCTCAATTTCTCAATGTCTCAATTACCATCAGTCTCTGTCGTTATGACACGTACGACACTTAGCCCAAATGTCATAGCTCAACGTCAGGCACAGATGGCTGTAGCAATCGGTATTCTTGAACAGGCCGCTGCTCTCGATACCATACGGGTCCTTGACGCCGTCCAGTTCGTCGCAGGAGGTGAAATGCATAGCCCACTCTGCGGTCAGATTCAGGCGATCGGCCATCTTATATTTCACACCAACACCAATGGGCAAGTTCACACCCGTTGTTGACTTTCCATCGGCTTTGGCAATGGTCATGCCCAGTCCGATGGCCACGTATGGTGTCAGCCGCTTGGCTCCGCGATATTCAAATCCTGTACCGTATGGCCAGAAATTGTATTCCATTCGCAATCCCACGTCAGCCACCTTTGACTTAAAGTCGTAGGTAGTAGTCAGTGGATAGTATGTCTTGGCGTCCGTCGACGAACCTTTCAGTTGTCCGTAGCTCACATTCAGAGCCAGTGCCCTGCGTGGGTCGAACCTGTATTTTGCCAGCACCGTAAACATTGGCTGCGGATTCTTGAAGAGGTTACCATTGAAATCGCCTTGATAGGATACCATTCCAATACCGCCGCCCAGTTCCAACTTGTATTCAGGTTCTGTCTGAGCATGTACACTGGCTACGAGTGCCAGCAGAGCGGCTATCACGACGCTTCTCATCCTACTTCTGACTCTGATTCTTCCAGCCCAACCTATTCAGTCTACCACGCCACACTTGGCCAATGCCTTCACAGTACAGCCAAAGGAAGTTGTCTTTATCAACAACTGCCGTTACCTTTGTGGCAAGGTTATTAAAGTCCTCAGGAAAATTATAGCATGGATTATATTTCCACGAAATGCCGTTGTCACGACTCTGATATATCATTGTATAGGGAGGCTCGTCCCAGCCACCAATACCCTCACCGCCAAAGACCAGAATGCCGTCGTCGTATTTCACCATGGCCAGGTCCTTCATACGCGGCAAAGCCAGCGAGTCACCAGTGGTAGAATTACGCTCCATATAGTTCCATTTAGCCTTGGTTGAGTTCTTGCTATAGTCCACCACCTTACGCCACACCATGGCAATGGCTTCATCATTCTGTTCGTTGACCTCACGATTACCGATAAGCAACACGTAGTCAACACTATCGGTATTGGTCATAGGATAGCTGATAAGCGCCAAGTCCCGGGTAGGCAGCATATCGTAGTCTTCATTGATCAAGTCCTCCTGCCACGAAGCACCATTGTCACGCGACACCATCAACTTATTATCAGTAGACACGGCATACCGCTCAGTGGTACTGTTACCCAACAGTTGTTTGATACCCGCAGGCAACTGTTGTGTGTCTGGCGTAGGCTGCCAAGCGTCGTCCATCAGCTTCCACACGAACGCATCACCGTCTTCCTGATGGGCATCAACGCTGATATAATACTGATTATAGACAGAACCGTCGCTGGAATAGACACGCACCTTACGAGGTTTGGTAAAGTCGATACTGTCTAACGCGTTAAAATAGTCAAAATAGCCTGGCCTTTCCAAACTCTCAATGACGGCAAGACTGTTGTTCATGGTCGTCAGCGTACCAACCACATGCTTCAGGTCAGTACCCAAGGGCAGCGAGTCGTTATTATACACACAACGTCCGATGATAGTTGTATCTTTAAAAGTATGGGAGCCTGTATTCGACTGGTCAATATTGAACAGGTAGGTGCTTCCCGAGAAAGTGGATTTCTTGTCGCCGACATACTTATTCAGCGTGCCTAGCGTAAAGTCTGTAATGGCGGCATCATTGTATAGCGTCACACTGGAATCACTATCCGAAAGGCATGAGCCCATCAACAGGATAGTCATAACCAACATGAATAATATCTTAATCTGCTTCATTTTGCGTACTTTTTTCCAATTTGGGTGCAAATTTACGCACAAATCTTCAATTTTGAGCATTTTTCTACCTTTTATTAAGTTAAATATGTTATAAATGCCGTTATTTTAGGTTTATTTATAAAAAGAGCGCGGTATGAATCACTCACTCCGCGCTATTTTTCAACGAATATCGGTATTAATCAGTGTGATAACGCTTAACACTGTCACCACAGCTGTACACGCCAATATCAACGTTGTTTGAAAATCTAATAACATAATTTTACCTTAAAAAAATCAAATAACTACTAACCTAATGAATAACTATGAAAACAAATTGAGTAGTCATCACGACCACGGGTGCAAAGGTACGGAGAAATTAAGGAAATGAGAAATTGAGAGAACGAGAAATTGCATTTTGAGGCATATTGTTGACTTGTATCAAAAAAAATTGGCCGCACCTTTCGGCGCAGCCAATTTCTCATTATCTCATTTTTCTCAATGTCTCAATTACAATTTGGGACCAGCAGCAACCAGAGCCTTACCAGCCTCGTTGGTGGTGTACTTGCCGAAGTTCTTGATGAAGCGGGCAGCCAAATCCTCAGCCTTCTTGTTCCACTCAGCAGCATCAGCGTAAGTGTCACGAGGATCGAGGATAGCGGGATTCACGTTGGGCAGAGCTGTGGGAACCTCGAAGTCGAAGTAAGGAACCTTCTTGGTCTCAGCCTTCAGGATGCTACCATCCAGGATAGCGTCGATGATACCACGTGTATCGGGGATAGAGATACGCTTGCCAGTACCGTTCCAACCAGTGTTGACGAGGTAAGCCTTGGCACCGCTCTTCTCCATGCGCTTAACCAGCTCCTCAGCATACTTTGTGGGGTGCAGCTC
>JAFVHO010000095.1 GCA_017474485.1 Prevotella sp. | reverse complement strand
GGTATAGGTGGCAGTGCCACTCTTGGCTGTCAGTGTTAGCGTGCCTGTGTTTTTCAGCAACACGGGCTTGTTGGCCATGATGGTGGTGACCTTGTCTCCCTGTATCATGTCATTGTTGACCGCAGTCAGTTGCCATGCCTCCACTTCACCGGTGACGTCGGCCTCAAAGGGGATGACCAGCGTGCCAAAGCCTGCTTCGCCGACGGTGGCGGTATAGGAGAGTGTGACATCTTCGGCAGAGGCAGAGCGAACCACTGTCTCTACGCCCGAAGTGACGCTGGTCAGTGGCAGTGTTGTCGTGGCATTGCCGATGGGTTCCAGCACCCAGTTGTTGCCATTGTCGAGAGGATGGTCGCTATAGGCCTTTACCAATTCCACATTGTTTATCCGCTGCGCATTGGCATGTTGGTTGGCTTCGCCCAACATGAAAGTAATGTTGGTGGTGGCGTGGCTGTTGAGATAGTCCTCCATATATTCTGTGTTCATTTCTACTTTTACGGCAGCAGGAGTGGTCTTGGAGAGAGTCCAGTTGCCAGTGGAAGGAGTAACGAAGTAGCCATCCTTGTTGTATAAATAGTAGTACCCCTCCTGACCTCTGACAGGCAGCAGTGAGTATTCGCCCTTTTCACTATCGGTGTTGGTGGTGAGCAGGTTGTTGTTACCATCGGGCTCTGAAGCCAGATAGCGGTAGCGGTTGGTATTATGGTGAGTAAGACGATATACAGCCTTGGGATTGATGCCGAAGATTGCGGTGTTTTCGCCTGCCTCTTCGATAGCCCATTTTGAACCGCCGCCATAGTTCTTTACATCAGCGTTGTCGTTGTCGTTAGCGTATGCATTGGCATAGCCGCCAGCTGTGCTACTGATGGTGAAGGCATCGCCACTTTCCGTGATAACAGTTTTTCCAAGCGTTGTGGCAGACCATGTCCATGCGGTACCATTGTTGCTATTGTCGGAAGGAACCACATACTGCTGGCTAACCACGTCGTAGAGGTAGAACTGTCCCTCTGTGGAGGCACTGCGGATAATGAATTGTGCTGCCTCGGACTGGTTGGAGGTACGATGGATAGTGTTGTTGCCGGAAGTGTCAAACTTGGGCGATTGCCAATAGATTTTAGTGTACTTTGTGTGGTCATACCACTTGATTCTATAGACTTTGCTTTGGTCGAAACTCAGGGGCTCTACTTCTTCCTCGACGATGTCGCCCTCCTGTGTCCCGAAATATTTCAGCGTAACATTATCCCAAGCCACCCAGTTGGCTGTGGTAGATGCGGCAATATCAAGGCCGATTTCCAGGGAGCCTTCCTCTGCCATATTTATCTCCACCATAAATTCCTGTGGCGTACCGTCCTTGGCAGTAGCGCAGGCAGTGGTCTGATTGTTGGCGTAGAGGACTACATTTGTTACGGCATCGTTGCTATTCTGTCGGGTAGCAATGATGTTGGCACGCAGACGATAGCGGCCGGCCGGCATGTTTGTGAGTGACTGATAAGCGCGGTTGGCATAGCCTAAAGCACTTGCCTGGCTGACCCAATACTCCATGAAGTTACCCTCGAAACCTTCATAGCTGGCCCCCTTGGTATTGGTTTTCCAACCAGGTGCGTTGTCTGCATCCTTACGGGTGAGTGTCCATCCGGAGAGGTCCTCCATAGTAGCGTTAGGAATGGTGATAGCGAGTCCGTTGGCAGGTGAGGCATTGGCATACTTGTAAGTGTTCAATGCAGCATTAAGAGTTGTCTGCTGTTCTGTGAGGGTAGAGGTGTTGTAACATCCTACCACTGCTTTGGCAGCATTGATGGACTCCAGTAATGCTGGCTTTCCGTTGGTCAGTTTGCTGTCATTGTAAAGTTCTTCAGCTTCATCGATGATGTTCTGCAAGGCAGTTTGTGCAGCATTGATAGCCGTCAGGGCAATCTTATCCTCGTTCAGCAGAGTCTCACCATTATAGAAGCGTACGATGATGGTCTTATATCCAGCACCGGCTGTAGCGTCCTTAGTCAGGTTGACGGTCTCACTGCCGTATGCAGCGAGTGCTGAGGTGGTGCCGTAAGCCAAGAGCGTGGTGCCGTTAGGGGCATAGATGCGTACTGTTGTTGCTGTAGCAGCCTGCTCTCCATAGTTTGTTATGCTGACACTCTGTACTGTGCCGTCAGCAGCAAAGGTTGGCGTAACAGCCGAGAGCATAGCAGGCTTGTAATCGATACCAGGCATTTTGGCATATCCGAAAGCTACGGAACCGTCGGTCATCAGTCCCAGCATCTTCGGTGCCCATTCGTCTTCGGTGATGCCGCTTTGTCCTGCAACACCTTTGAAGGTGATGATGAGGTCGCTCGTGCCGCTGTTTTCGGAAGAACTATAGCTGAGGCCGTTGCCGAAGTTTACCTTGTTGTGTGCGCCGAACTTCAGCGATGTGAGGTCAAGGTCTGCACGTGGGTTGAAACCGTCTTCTGCTTTTACGAGCACACGGATGCTGGTGGTGGAAGAGTTGATAGGAGTGTTGCCCTGCACCTCCAGCAGCAGTTGACGTGTGACAGGCATATTGATATTCTTCGAAGAATGGGTGTCGGAGCCAAGGTCACATTGCTTCACACAGTCAATAACGGCAAAGTTCATGCGGATGACACGCCCTAATTCATCCTGATAGACACGTGGACGCTCATACTTATGCCATTTTTCCACTTTTCCATCGCTATGCTTGGCAAACGGATCTTGTCCTGTGTAGGCCTTACCGGTTTCCATTACCCAGTGCAGTCCGTCCTTAGAACGGTAGTAGTAAGCGTAGCGTGCATTCCAGTCGTTTACAATCATGTGATACTGCAAGTGGTCGCGCCAGATGACAGGGTCCTCAAGTGTACCACGGTTGGTGACAGTATTGTTAAGATAAACAGAGCTGGTAGATATCTGATGCCAAGGATCTGTTAGACCATTACGGCTCACCCAGATGCCGCCGCCACGGTCTATCATCACAAACGAACCATCGTCACGCTTTGCGAATGAGCAGTTGCTGAGACTTGTCTCACGGTTCTCGCCTGCTATGAGTGCACGGTCACGTAGGTCAAAGGTGTATTCACCACTCTCCCATGTATTTCCCAGGATGTTTGACTTGTAGTAGCCCAATGGCTCAATGTGATAGATCACGTAAGTGTCACCAGTCTTGTATATCTCGGAGTTATGACCTGCACCGATGTCGCTGACGTAGGTGTAGGGACCCCATACATTGTTTGATACTACATGATATACTCTTGATGCACTCGACCATGCCATGTGTCCTTTTGGCGTTGACTCTGGCCATCCTGATACGTAGATGTGGTATTTGCCATCGCTACCTTTTATGATATTACCACCCCAATAAGAACGTTGGGTGTCCTCTATGCCGTTGTCCTTCCAGCGGCCCAAGGTGCCGTCCCAATCACCACGGCTATCGGTACCTGCTGCCGTGCCCCAGTCGCTTTCGGTAGCAGCATCGCTTCCTTCCATAGGCAGCAGAAGGTCCATGAATTGTCCACCAGTCTGCAATTCGGTGCTCTGTTCAGGCATAGCATCTGCAAATACAAGCGCACCTGCCTCTTGCAGCCACAGTTGTTGCATCTTGTAATGTCCGGCAGGTGAAGGGTGTATGCCGTCCCAGATCCAATAGGCAATGTTGGGCTGGTTGCTGGTCAGTTCAGCAAACAGCTCGTCGTAGGGGATGAGAGTGCATCCCATGCTGGTGGCGATTGTTCTTACGCGAGAGGCAAGGTTTGCTACCATTGCGCTGCGTGTCTCGTAATCGGAAGAGCGACTACCTACGAAAGGTGTTCCCAATGCAATCTGCACAAGGGGATTATCCGCCTTTACCCTGTTAATCAGTGTGCGGTATTGAGTCTCCCAGGCATCATAATCGAAGGCTGTTGACTTGTCACCTTTCATCCATTGGTCAATGTCGTTGGTACCGATAAGTATTGATAGCACGTCAGGACTGTTTGCTATGACATCCGTCTCCCAACGGCTGGCAAGGTTTGCGAGCGTATTTCCAGATATGCCTCGGTTGATGATTTCATAGTTGGCTTCGGGATAGACAGTCTGATACCATGCACCGCAAAGCATTGCATAGCCGTGACCCAGAATGTGGTCAAGTGATGTCATGTCTCGCTGGTTGGTATTCAGTGCCGAGCCGCCTGCCAATCCCCAACCAGCATCTGTGATAGAGTCGCCGATATATAGTATGCGGCGCTTGCCGTTGCTGCTTTGTGTCTTAGCAGGGCCGATGGTGATTGGCGTTGTATTGCCAATGACATATCCATCTGCAATGCTGAGCCATTTCTTGAACATCTCATACTGGCCCGCAGCTGTAGGTAGCGTGCCGTCCCAGAAGAAGTAACCTGGCGATGGCTCTGCTTCTGCAATCTCGTTGAAAGGAACATAAACGGCACTGAATTCTGTTGCCAGTTCTGCCACTTTTGAAGCTAACTGCTCTAAAAGGTTTTTGCGAGTAGTATAATTCTCAGCATTTGCTCCGCAGAAAGGAGCGCACAGCACCAACTTTACATTGGCATTAGCTGTGCGTGCTGCAGTCAGCATTGTGCGGTATTTGTCTGTCCACCCGTCCACATCGAAATCGCCATTCGCGCTTGTACTTATATAATTATCAATATCCTGACTGCCAATGAGCACTGAGATAACGTCAGGATTTAGGTTCAGGATGTCGGCTTGCCAGCGTGCCGAAAGGTCGTCGAGGGTGTTGCCTACGATGCCGCGGTTCTGAATGTTGATGCCCAGAGTAGGGTACTGGCTCTGATACCATGCTGCGCAAAGGAATACATAGCCGTCGCCCAAGTGATGGTTCTGGTCGCCCAGGTTACGCTCGCTAACAGGCTTGGCCGCCCCCTTGCTACGCCCCCACGCACCATCGGTCACTCCGTCGCCCGCGAACACTACTTTCACCTCTGCCTGCAAGCCGATGGCTGCCATTAGCAGAAACATCCACGTCAATAATTGTCTTTTCATGCTTGTAACATTTTTATGTTTCTGACTGCAAAGGTACTGCATCCCGACTACATCATTACAACAGAAATGTTGTTTTTTGCATCATTTTTGTTCACTTTTCGCGAAAAAAACACTAACTTTGCACCCATGAAAAGGCATTCCCTGTTATTTCTTGCACTTCTGCTGTCACTACAGATGACGGCCCGCCACTATGACCTGACGCCCCAGCGCATCTCGACTGCCGACGGACTGCCTACGAACACCGTGGTGCAGATTTGGCAGGACGACCAAGGATATATTGTGTTGGAGACCAGGAACGGTACGTGCCTCTATGACGGCTATAGCCTAATGCCTGCCTCTCAAAACGTGAAGAAACCGGAAGAGGAGGCCCTTGTCACCAGCGATGCCTTCTGGGAACGGGCGGGCAAGGGCTGGCTGCGCCGAAAAGACAGGGACGGCACGGAGAAGACGTGGCAGCTCATTCCCGACAACATCATAGGTTACACCCATAATCCGCATTTCCACGTTGCCGACATGGACGAACGCACTGAGGCCATAACGACTTACGGCAGCGGCCTCTTCCTCTACGACAAGCCAACGGGGGAACTGACACAACTGACAAAGGAGAACAGCAAGGGACTTATTAGCGACAACTATCTGACGGGCCTTTTCGTAGACCGCACAGGGTGCATCTGGCTCATTGAGGACTATCTTGGCGTGAAAGTTCTTCGGCAGAACGTGTTAGACTATAAGCTGCTGCCACTCCATGCCGACGCGAAAATTGAAGATGAGAATAATATCCGCTGTATCAGCGACATGGGCAATGGTCGTCTGTTGGTGTCAAACCAGACAGGTGATGTCTATTATTTCGACTTGACGGCAGAACTGTTCAATTTCGCCGGCCACAGAGCGCACCGTGTCTATGCTGCCTTGCGCGACTCACATGGCCGGGAGTGGATTGGTACCCGTGGTGATGGCCTTTACTGTAATGGCAAGCATATAGATGGTTTGCCATCACCATACATATTTAATATACGCGAGGACTCACGGGGCCGAATACTGGTTTCTATGTTGGAGGGTGGCATCACCATTCTTGGAGATGACAATTCTGTCAATCTGTTACAAGGGAAGAAGACGCACGATGCCCTCTGCCTGCGTGACAGCCTTTGGGTGGCCACAGAGACTGGGCTTTACCTTTTGGACGCCAGCAGTGAGGTGACCGACAGGCTTGAGGGCAACTTCTTGTGTCTCACTGTCAGTAGTAAAGGGCAGCTATGGGCAGGAACTGCCGACCAAGGAGTAGCCCTCATACGTATGAACAGGCAGAAGATAGCTGCCACGTTCTACGGCGTGGCTAACGGATTGGCCAACAATGGTGTTAATGCCATCGTTGAAGATAAGACAGGGTGCTTATGGATGGCCACCGAGGAAGGACTCTCACGCCTGAACCCACTGACGGGCGACATAGCCAACTTCCTGCTATCTGGAAGCAGCCTGCTCGTCAATGTGTTCAATGAGCGTGCCGCTGTCAGCCTTTCCGACGGCAGACTGCTGTTCGGTTCCAGGGGTGGCATCGTAGAGATTGAAAACGGGAAACCGGAGATTGATAATATTACCTTCCAGACAGTAATTACTGGAGTCATCGTCAATGGCGAGCGTCTTGGCACCAGTACTCCATCATCTCTCTTCAGCCTTCAATATAAAGAGAACAACCTGACATTCTGCTTCTCAAACTTTCAGTATGCCAGGCAGCAGAGCGTACGCTACCAATACTGCCTCGACGGGATCGACGACGACTGGTGTACACCCGTGAAAGAACATACTGCCACCTACCGCCATCTGCAGCCCGGACACTACACGTTCAGGGTGCGCTCGTGCATAAACGGCCAATGGAGCGAAGCGACAATGATGCCTTTTGTCATCCGTCAGCCGTGGTGGAACACATGGTGGGCGTGGGGAATGTATGTCGTGGCAGTAATGATCGTTGCCTGGCTGGTCTTCGTTAACTCACGCCGTATGATGCGCTTACGTCAGCAGATAGCCGTTCAGCGGCAGGTGAACGACTTCAAGACCGACTTCTACAACCGCATAGAGCGCGAACTGCGCAGCCCTGTCAACGTATTGCAGGGCGCTGCTGAGAATGTCCAGCTAAGGGGTACGTCGAAGACCACAGTGCAGAGCCTGCGCCGTGGCTCGCGCCGTATGCTTAAGCTGATAGAGATGATTCAGCAGTTCCATCGGCTTAATGACCTTGAGTTACAACAGAAAGCCGAACAGGATGCGATGAACGAAGATACCGAACAGCGGTTCCGCCAGATACAGCAGGCCATCCGTGCTGACGAGCCTGAGTTCAGGGAACTGGCACCGCCTCCCATCAACGAGCAAACCATTCTTGTCATAGATGGCGATGAAGACAATCTGGCCCATCTGGCAGATATGCTCGGCTCCTATTTCCATATACAGACCAGCACGTCGCTGACGGGTATGGAAACCATGGTAGAGAAACAGAAACCAGATGCTGTGCTGATTGACACTACCGCAATAGAGCACGATGCATTGGAACTGACCAGGATGCTGGCGGAAACCCATAAGTCATTGCCCGTGCTCCATCTGTCGTCGTTCAGCGACGACGCACACCAGTTGCGTAGCTTGCGTAGCGGCGCTGCCGACTACATTGTGAAGCCGATGGGTAACAAGGTGCTGATAGAACGACTGACAAATGCCATGAAACGCAGAAGCGAGACCGTCACTGACAATGAAAAAGAGGACGGCGATAAACCAGCCCTGCTAACGAATGTAAGCGACAAGAAATTCCTAGATCAGTTCCAGACGGTGCTGGTACAGCATGTCGGTGACGAAAACTTCTCCATCGAGCTGTTTGCTGAACAGATGGGGCTGGGCCGTACACAGTTCTACAAAAAGGTAAAGGCTCTGACGGGCGAGACACCTGTAGTACATCTGCAGCGAGAACGAATGAACTATGCCTGTCGGCTGCTGCGTGATACAAGCCTGACGGTCGAGGATGTGATGTTTCGTGTGGGCTATCACAATGCCACTCATTTTTACAACTCCTTTAAAAAGCAAACAGGCATGTCGCCCAAAGAATGGCGCGACAGTGGGCGATAGTGCAGAGACGATAGGCCAGTTTCACACTTCTTACGGTTAATACCACAATACCTTAGACGTAAGCTGCAATTCAATAAGTAGAGCCCTTTCATCGGCAATGATGAGAGGGCTTTTTCGGGCACAGTTCAATTCTTCCGTGGATGCCCACCTTGTGACAACTATCCGAATATAGTACATAAACGATACATAAAGAAGGGAACATCCGCTACTCCATGTACCTGTGCTCTGAAGCCCTTGATTTTCGAGTTTAGAGATTCT
>JAFVHO010000011.1 GCA_017474485.1 Prevotella sp. | reverse complement strand
TTGGAACAGATTGACCAAAAGGATTACCTGCTGTCCTTCAAAAACGACCCCCGCCACCTGTACAAGGTCGGGATTAACTTCAGCACCAAGCAACGGACGCTGGATGAGTGGAAAATAATGTCGGCCTGAGGCCTAAATGATGAATGATAAATGATAATTGAGAATTGAAGAGTAAAAAGACCATAGTAAGAGAGCTGAAGAGCCTGGTAGGGCTGATGAGGCTGGGGATCCTGGTGGCAGCGGTGGTGCTGACGGCGGGATGCGGCGGTGGCTCGGGAGATGATCCCGGGTCGACGGAACCCGGGACTGTCACGCCAGGATCGGGGCCGACGCCAGGGCCCGTTGAGTCCACCACGCCAATTGCCTTCTCTGCCCAGCAACAGGATGAGCAGGACGTGACGCGTGCCGGAGAGGCTGCGGAGGGCGGAACCCGTGCTGCCGGGCTGCAAACATTGCTGCCAGCTGACGATAAGACCTTCAAAGTCTGGGGCTATAAGACTATGAGCGACGGGACGACTCTCCAGACCGTGTTCCCCGGTTATACGGTGAACTATGTGAGCGCAGCCCACAGCACCACCACCAATAGCAACGGCTGGGAATACGTGAACCAAGGTCATGGTGAACAGACCATCAAGTACTGGGACTGGAGCGTCAGAAACTACCGTTTCTTCGGGGTGGCACCGGCTACGGCTATCCAGCCGGCTAACGTGACAGAGACGATTGAGGAGGTGAAGATTTCAATTCAAGCCGATGCCACAACTGATGCAAACAACTACTATAGTCGTCTGTGGTACAGCGATGGCACTCAGGAATATCCTAACCGTCAGTTCGGCCAGCCTGTTCAGTTGGAGTTCGTGAAGCCCGTCGCCAGGGTGCGGTTTTCGTACAAATATGTATCCCCGCGTGATGGAGTCAGCATCGGCACTCAGACTTTCAAGCCGACGGATAAAACAGAGCGTATCATCCGTAAGGGGACGGTTTTAGTAACCTATCCACTGACTGGTGCCGGGACGCAGGAGTCCACGACGATCACCGATATTGCCAATGAATTGGAGGGCGGCTTCACCAAACCGGATACTTGGTACACGGTGCTGCCAAACACCGAACAGGGCAGCTTTACGCTGACGGTAGATATCAATGGTATCACAAAGTATGCGACCGTACCGGCCGAATATATGCACTGGCAGGCAGGCTATAGCTACACGTATATCTTCAAGATCAACGCTGACGGCGGCGTGGATATCGGATGGGTAGACTATGCGGTGACACCATGGACGGAAATGGTAGCCGACAGGACGGTGTACAACTGGTAAGATGCCTGCGGCCAAATTGAGAATTGATAATTGAAAATTGAGAATTGAATAAAGAGAAGACCATAGTAAGAGGACTGGTAGTGCTCATGAGCCTGATGGGGCTGGTGGGGCTGACAAACAGCTGCAGCAATGACGAGGAGCCTGCGAAGGGGCATGCAGAGGCGTCAGAGGCGCCAGTGGCTGAGGTGAGAAGTCTTGCGACCTACTTTGATGAGTACGTTGCAAGGAGCAGAGCCTGGACGTATCCGACATACGGTGATAGTACCTATACAGAATACGAGAATGGTATACAGCCCATCGGCATTGCCTTTACGCAGAATGACAAGGCGGCTCTCAAGGGCACCTTCTCCACCTATACCAAGAACGGTGAGACGACGTGGCGTTTGATTGTGACAGACCCGGAAAGGAGTGTGGATGAAATCACGGCAGGTGACTATTATCTCTATGGCTTTATCCCCAGTACTTCTGGCATCATCCTGAATGTTACCGACCTGGATGGTAAAGACGGTGTTGGTTCAGGCGCCAGCTATAGTACAGGCGCCAAGGTGGAGCTGAATAATGTGCCCACCGTCATGTCCGAGGACCTCTGCGTGGTGATAGGTGCCAAGGACGGAACGGGTAAAGAGGCTGTAACAGGTCTGCGCAGGGGCGACTTCGCTTATAATGCTAAGACTGTCAAAGGTGTGGGTGAAGATGCAATGAGCAACTTCGTATTCCTGCTCTTCGACCACCTCTATGCCTCCCTGCGTGTCAATATGAGGGTGCAAAGCGACTATGCCGCGCTGCGCACCATCAAACTGAAGGCGCTGAGGCTGAGCACGAAGGCCGGTGGGGAGACCAGCAGGGAATATACCACCATCACCGCCAGTCTGAAGGCTAACGACGGTAGCAAGAGTCCTATTACGGGGATTACCTATGAGCAGACTGGTAAAGTCATCGGAGAAGATGGACTGACTTTCTGGTGGTCTGATGACGGTGAGGCGCTGACCACTTCGTTCACAGAACGTGCCGGGAACTTTATGCCGCATAACATCTCGACGCTCGTGCTGACCAGTGTGTATGATGTGTATGACAGGAAAGGCCACCTGACCCGCGAGAACTGCAGCGCCACGAACACGATGGCACTCAGTGACTTGTTTACGGAGCAGGCCACGACTCAGCGCGGGAAAAGATATACAGTGAACTTGACCATCCAGCCGACGTACCTGTATGTGCTGTCGGATCCGGACCTGGACAGCCCGACCGTGACAGTGGAATGAGGAAAGAGGAAAGTGGAAAGACAACGAATTAAAACGAATTTCACGAATTGAAGAGATAGAATGAGAAGATACATTACCATATTGATGATGATACTCCTGAGCACGATGGTGGCGCAGGGGCAGATTAAGATTGGTGGTAATGTATATGGCGGCGGTAACCATGCGGAGGTGAAGGGCAGCACGAAGGTGACGGTGTCGGCCGGTGACATCGGTGCGGTGATAGACCCGGAGAATGATATGTCTGAGACAAATCCGAGGGGTAGGGTGTTCGGTGGTGCCCGTATGGCCAATGTGGGAGGCAATACCTTCGTGCATATCGATGGCGAGCACGCTTCCGACTATATCCTGATCAATCACGTGTATGGCGGAAACGATATTGCCGGTGAGATCGGTACGGCAAAAGCTGTAGGCGAGAGTCTTCCTACGGAACTGGCAGAAAATCCAGACGATGTCGACGATACGTACAACAGCTATGTGCATCTGAGCAGTAGTACAGACGGGCATTATACCCAAACCGAGTGTGACGACTATAACACGAAACACAACCTAAAAGCTGGCGATAACGGTTACAGGACAACCAGCGACACCAAGAAGATATTTATCGGACAGGTCTTTGCCGGTGGTAATGGTGACTTTGAATATCCTGAAGAAAAAGTTGAAGGTGAATATGTCATCAAGGAAAGAGGAACTGTCATTGGCAGAAGTAAGACGCCCTTCGTGCGGCCTGAACTGAATAAGACCTACCTTGATATTCAGGGTGGCACCATCTTCTTCGCATACGGTGGCGGCAATAATGCCACCGTCAAGAAAGAGACCGTCATCCATGTTGATAATCCGAGTGACGTGGTGACCCATATTTTGGCCAATAGTGCAGGAGTGGAGGGCACTGCTGCGACTTATACGGCCTATGCGAAATATCTGGCCAATGAGGGAACTGCTCCTGCAGACTATACCGACCTCCTGACGGACGATCGCATCAAGAATGGCATGGGTATCCATCTGATGCAGGAGCACAAGGAAAGCGATGAGTTCCAGATTGGTCGTCTGTTTGGCGGCAACAACCTGGCTGCGATGGCCATCCGTCCGACGTGGAACCTGCAGGCCGGTATGATACGTAACCTCTATAGCGGTGGTAACCGTGGTAATATGACCAGTCCAGAGGGCTTGTTGCTGGAGATTGACCCCAAGGTCCCCAGCGGGTTAACGTATGAACAGGAACAAGCCATTAAGAACAAACTCATTGTGGACAACGTCTATGGCGGTTGCCGTATGGCCGATGTCGTGCCCACGGTGAACGGCGAATATATTCCCTGTACGAATCTGGAAGGTTATAACTTCCCGAACGAGCTGTCAGCCCGAACGCTCATACGCGGTGGACATATCAATAATGTCTATGGCGGTAACGACGTGACCGGTTCTGTGTATGGCGGTAATGCCATTGGTATCTATACTACCATTTATGGTGATGTCTATGGTGGTGGCAATGGTAACTATCCTTATACGGACAACTATGATGAGTTAAGAGACGATGATACATTCGGTGACTTCTATTATGACCAAGGATCTTCATCTGTAAATTCACTCAATGCCTTCCGTCCGAATGCCGAGCAGGTATCTATCCGTCTGAAGGGTATGGCGCCTAAATCAGTAGGCGAGAAGCCTAACTACACCGTCATACAGGGTTCCGTATACCTGGGCGGTAACTGTGCATCGCTGGCTACCAAGAAGAAGAATCCGATGGTGGAACTGAAGATAGGTTCATACGTCATTGCCGACAACGTGTTCCTGGGCAACAATGGTGCAGGCATGGTCAGTGAAGACAATCTGAAGTACTATGCCGGATGGGTGGATGATAAGGGTAATTACAATGCAAGTGAAGGTCATAAATTCAGTAATCTGAACCTGAAAGACCCCGATGTGTTCAAACGTTATATGAATGGTGTCGCTATGCCTCTGAAGCCCAGCATTGTGTTTGATAGCGAATCCTTGGGCGATCCTGATACATATAAACCGTTCACGAGCTTTATCGGTTCCTTCTATTGCGGTGGTAATGTGGGTAGCATGACCATTGAGGGCAAGGAGACCTTCACCATTGACCAGGGTGTGAATATCTACGAGAAGTTCGTGGGTGGCTGTAATAATGCCGATGTCCCGGCAGGTACGTATAATGCGGCATACGATGGCGGTGTTATCGGTACCGAGTCCGAATGGGATAGTTACACTGATGCTTCAGGCAACATCAAGGACCGTATTGAGATCAACCTGGAGAACCTGACCATCACGCCGCTACGCTGGAATGATGACAAGACACAATTAATGTGGAACACCCAGAAGTGGGACGAGAATGCCTATTTTGAAATAGAAGAAGGCACGGAACTGGTTAAAGATGAGAAATATTATACTAAATCGGAAGAAGTTTATACAGAGCATACTGTAACAGCTTCAAGCATAACTGTAGGTGAGAATGATCATTTCTATAGTAAAGGTGGCTTTGTTCCTATTCCGAACAATGAGGTTGATAAAAACACTCGTCTGATTGGCGGTAATGTCTATGGCGGCTGCTATGAGAGCGGTCATGTGAATGGTAATGTCATCATCAATATCAATCAGGAGCTGCTGAATAAAGATAATGTCTTCGGTAATGCCCAAGGAGTCATGTTTGGAAATCCTGCTTCTGGTATAGACTATAAAGACCAGCGAGACGACCTGATGGCTGTTGCCTTGTCGGTGTTTGGTGCCGGTTATGGTGAGGACACCGAGGTATGGGGCAGCACTACCGTAAACCACAACAACGGCTATGCCTTCCAGATCTATGGCGGTGGTCAGGAAGGTGTGGTAGGTAAGAAAGTGAATGTAACGGGCGAGGGTGGTGTCGTTACGCAGGAGTATCTGTATAATCCAGCCTATAGCTCTACCGTGAATCTTAGCGGAACAGCGACTGCCTCTTCTCATGAAGGTGTCGTCGAGAACCTCGCTGAGACGGAATATATCTATGGTGGCGGTAACGAAGGCGACGTGTGCGGCAATACTCTTGTCAACCTGGGCAACGGTCGTGTCTATGATGTCTTCGCTGGTGCCTGTGATGCCGACATTCTCGGACATGCCGAGGTGTATATCGGTCGCCAGCCCAACAATAGCGGCAGTGGCTATAAGGACGGTTTCCCGTGGATTCAGGATATTGTGTATGGCGGAAACGACTTCGGTGGTATTATTCACGGTGGCCTTAACGATGCAGGTAAACTCGTTGGCTATGAGGATGGCTACAACTTTGAGGCTCGTCTGCGTGACTATGACACCGATAAGACCCAACTTCACGGCTATAAGGCCGGTGAGATACCCAATGTACTGAAGTCTTCAACGTATGTGGAGTACCTGATTGGTCGTGTCGATACCATTTTCGGTGGTGGCTACGGCTCTTATAACTATAAAAATACAGCTCTTTACGGCCTCGGAGCTGCCATGCCTAAGCAGCACAGTTCCTTCGTGAACATCCGTCCGAAGGATCATACACAGAACGCCCTCAAGGCCGTCTTCGGTGGCGGTACAGGATACCATGGTATCAGGGTCAATGACGAGGCTCAGGACCGCAGCTATGTGCTCATCGACATCCCCGATGAAGAGACGAAATTCAAGAATCTGGAGGTCTACGGTTCCGGCAGTTACAATGGCCTGGGCATGCGCGAAGAGAAGACTGTCACTTTTGCCTCTGGCTATGACCGCGACAATATCTCGTCCATTATCGATCTGCTGCACGGCGAAATTGGTAATGCCTATGGTGGCAGCTACAACGAGGGTGTGACAGCACGCACCGTGGTGAATGTACCCGAGCAGTCGACCATCAAGATCAAGAATATCTTCGGTGGAGCTTTTGGCACCCAGATACTGCCGCCTTGCGATGTCATTCAGGCTATCGTGAATTATAAGAACACGAGTGAGAAAGCGAGCGTAAGCAGGATCTATGGCGGCAACAACAACGAGCGTCGCGCCCTCTTCACCCAGGTGAATATCTCGTCGCCCGTATGGTCGGACAAGACAAATGGCTATCTGGCCACCGTCTATGGTGCCGGCCATGGTATTGATACTTGGTCGGAACACACGCTGGTGAACCTGCTCAAAGGTGCCAAGGTCTATGAGGTCTATGGCGGCGGCGAGATGGGTCATGTGTTGAATGCCGAAAGTGTTCAGAGATATATGTCGCTGTATAAGGACGGTCCATCGGATCAGATCAGTAGCCAAGACCCTTACTGGAGTGATTCGAACAAGTGGACGCTAAACGAATCTACGGGAATGCGTACCGTGAAAGATGCCTATAAAGCCAGATGGGATGCCGACTGGAAGGATGCCTGGAAACTGGGCAAGTACTACGAGCCGAATGCCGCCTTTAATAACTATTTCGAAGCCTTCGCTGGCTTAAGAGGCACCTCTTTGGTCTACAAGGCTGATATTGATGACAGGAATTTCTCTGCCTTCTCTAAAGATGAAAAGGAGAAACGCCAATACATTTATAGCGCCAATGTCGTCATCAACGATGGCGCTGAGGTGGTGAACTATGCCTACGGCGGCGGCTATGGCGACGCAAAGGTGCACCTCAGCGGCGACGTCTATGGCCACACCTATATTGCCCTGCTTGGTGGTACTGTCAAGAAGGATATCTATGCTGCCGGTACGTCAGGAGCTGTGAACGACATCTTCCAAGTGCGTCGCTACAATGCCAGCACGAATCCCTACGGCTTCACTGCCAGCACCACAGCTTACATCAAGGGCGGAACCTGCCGTAATGTGTATGGTGGCGGCTGGAAGGGTAATGTGGGTGCACACACAGGCAGCATTAGTGACAGTCCCGCCAGCGATGTTCCCGCAGAGACCCACGTGGTGATTGGCGACCTGAACGGCAGTTCCTTTACCAGCGGCATACCTGCCGTGCAGCGCAACGTCTATGGCGGTGGTGAGGGTGGCGCTGTGTTCGGTACAGCCTACCTGACCATGAACAATGGCTATGTGGGATACCAGTATAATTCAAGTGGTAAGGACGACTCAGAAACCACAGGCTTTGACGAGCGCTACACGGAGAAGATAGAAGACGACACGAAACCGTCGCCCAATATGCTTCTTGAAGAAGCCGGCTGTGTGTTTGGCGGTGGCTATATCGACAACAGCACCGTCGACAAGACGAAGGTGACCATCTATGGCGGTAATATACGTAACAGCGTATTCGGTGGCGGTGAAATTGCGGCTATCGGACGCGGTGATATGAAATTAAAAACCGGTGGTTCCGATTATGAACTGAAGGGCATTTATCGGCCTGGTAAGACAAACGTCAAGATGTATAGCGGACACGTACACCGCAATGTGTTTGGTGGCGGTCGTGGTTACGATAACCTGAGCGGAAACGGCTCGCTTCATTGCGACGGTTACGTATTCGGTCAGACCGAAGTGAGTATACACGGCGGTCAAATCGGTACGGCGTCCGGTGTGGCCGACGGTGACGGCAATGTGTTCGGCGGCGGTGATCTCGGATTTGTGTATAGTGCCTACGAGAACTCCGACGGCAGCTTCGGTAGAGGCGTGAAGGATGGTGTCCGCTATAACAAAGGCCTGACAGAAAGAGATGCGGGCTGGAACTATCAGGGCTACTATTACAAGCACGCCTGGGCAGATAACGGTGCCTTTGTAACGGTAACAGTTCCCACATCGTATTATACTGCGGAAGATGCTGAGGTCATTGCAGGTGAGAAACAAGTGGGTGATGTAAAAACGACCAAGACCGAGCGCCAGTTCACCGAGGACTGCAAGGTGCTTGTCGAACCCATGTGTAAGGTGCTTGTCAATGTGAACATCGATGGCCACGACTATACCCCCGGACAGTTTGTGCCTATTGATACGCTGAACATGCTGGAAAACAAGAATACCGATGCCACCAGGTGGAGTTGTCTGGACCAGACGGGTATCATCATCCACAATGCCGTGTTTGCCGGTGGTAACGCACAGTCCGGTTCTATGACGACGGGCGCCAACACCAACACGGTGTTCGGTAATGCCACAGCCTCTATCAACGACATCTTCCATCGCGACCTGATTACCTTAGGTACCCGTCATACGGGTGGATTATATGGAGATGGTAACCTGACGCTGGTAGATGGCTACCGCGAGCTGAACATCACGAACTACGGCACCGACTACTACAGCATCGCCAAGGAAATCGATATCAATACCTACTACAAACTGCCGGAGCGCGAGGCGGCCTACTACGAGCTGAACTACACCTGTACGAAGCGGTGTGAGGATAAAAACAAGACGGTCTATACTCCTGCAGACCCCAATAACGCAGATTCAAAGGCCGCAAAAATTACAGCTGACGATATGTTGGATTTGTTCCTTGAGAAAGACGGTGACGCATACGTTTCTATTCATAATGACGGAGAGGGTAAATACGTTAAAACCGGTGGTACGGCTGTCCTCGTTTGGAACAATACCAAAAAAACATGGGAGCCCAATCCCGATGCAGGATATTGGGAAGAGAGCGGTGTGCTGCCCGTCTATGCCGGTCGTCTGATGAACAGCATCCAGCGAGCAGATTTGTGTGGTGTGTTCGGAAGTCGAATGGTGATGCAGGGTGCCCAGGACCGTGTGCCGGAGGAAGTTGACTTCACCAACTACACCATCAACCGTGTGCGTGAGGTATCGCTGAACAAGATGGATTCGAAGATTGCGAGCGACCTGTCCATTGCTGAAAGTAGTTCTGAATACTACAAGAGACACACGCATGGCAACTACTTTGGTATCTACAACGTGGTGAACTACTTAGGTGCGCTGACCAGCGACGTGCATTTTACCGATGTGCGTAAGACCGACAATACCAATGACGAGTATAAGGGCTTTGCCAACGACAAACCTTACGGTACTGCCTCTTTCTATGACTGGAAGCAAGAGCATATCAAGGACAAGGCCCGCAACAATGGTAATAGCCATAACAAGGTGGCGCTGGCCTCGGGCGTCTATCTGGAGCTCACCACCGAAGAGAGCACGGGCGACGATCTTTATGAGAAAGTATGGGGCCCCATCACGGGTATTGTGGAGCTCGACCTGATCAATGTGTCTACGGGTATCGGTGGCGGATTCGTCTATGCCAAGAACGTACACGGCATACCAAGCAAGAGTGGTGCTGTGAACACAACGTTGACAAAACTGAACGAAGATGCCGTTACCCAGTGGGACTACACGTATGATGCTACTGATGATGCCACTCACCAGAAAGAATGGGAAAGTTCGGGTAATTTCGTACATAGCACACAGACCATTATCGACGACTGCTACAACGTCAGCAACAGATACTATGGCGATGGCAAGATGCCCGCTCACTTCTGGTACATCAAGGGTTCTACGTATGTCTACGACCAGTATATCTCGGCCTATACTGGCCAGTCGAATGCCTTTAGCGAAGTGGTAGATATCCCGCTGACCATCGCCGCTGCCTCACATGGTAAGATGAAGCTCCTGAACGTGATGCCTAACCGCTATGCCTACTACTCATCGCCAGGTGTTCCGTTGGGCGACGACAAGAAGATGATCATCAATGGCAAAACTTACTACAAGAACGACCCCATCAGCTACTGGGATTGGTATCTGCTGAGCAACTATGAAAAGGAACTGTTCGTTGAAAAGACCTACGTGAACTGTATCACGTGTAAGATCGACGGTGTGGAGTACGCTGCCGGCACCTACGTTATGACCGACGCAGAGTTTGCAACTTATAAGACTACGTTCCAAGAAGGAAAGACACAACATGAATACACCAATGCCGCTGGTCAGACCATAGAAAAAGCTGACAAGACAGCGGCTGACGATGACTACATCTTCCGCGAGTCGAACAATGTCAGCCATGACGAGGGCTATATCCTGACCTACGAGGTGAACAACCCCAGTCTGTGGGACAATTGGTATACGAAGAAACAGGGTGTCTACAATGCCAAAATAACGCTTGCAGAGTACGAGAAAGAGACTACCGATAAGTCCCTTTATGAGGATGGTCCCACCTATCGTTTGAAAGCTACATCGGGAGGTGCCGTACTCGGACAGAGCGAGTACAAGCATGGCGACCTCATCCCGGAGGCCATCTACACCACCTATGAAGGAATTAAGAGCCATGTAACCGAAGCGGCAAATGGTAAACAGGCCACCTTCGAAATGGCGTATATCGTGAAGAATAAGATCACGGAGACCGAGGATGGTCACGAGATATATTATAATCCGGGCACAGCCGTATCTGCGACCTTCCGTGAAGGTTATAAAGACGACTGTGAAGAAGCCTATATCTGCACCAAGACCATCGAGATTACAAAGGATAACGTCATCTACAGAGACTCGAAGATGAAGAAGTCGGAAGCACTGTCTTATGTCACCGATGTGAACACAAAGATAAAAGCCCTTCCAGGAATCACTGATGCAGACAATATCACTACTTCACAAATAGATGCTTTGTCTGCTGAGAACAAGAAACTGCTCAATCAGCTGCTGACACTGAAGAGCGACCTCCAGACTTGCCTTGTTCAGGCTTACTACTGCACGAGCAAAGACCCGTCTGAGACAGGTTATGACGGGCCCTATTATTATGGCGGTAACTACTACGTGAGTGGTTATAACTACCGTGGCCTGGAGGCCTGGAGCTCGATGTCGGCAGCTGACCGTGCGAAGTTCTCCTTCAATTATGATGCCCTCGACCTGCTTATCGATAAGAATTACAGCGGTTCCGAAGGCCAGAAGTACCAGTATGATGGCGAAGGCTTCGACGAAGAGACCGACGTAAGACATAAAGACAAACAGGGCAATTGGGTCTATGGCAACAAGGCCGGATACTCCGTCACACAGTCTGTGGACTATACGGCAGAATACAATAGCGATACCGATTCACCGACTTTGACAAACTCTGTTTTCGTTATACATTCCGGCGGAACAACAGCTGTAAGTGTGGATAAATTGAAGAAGGGCGATGAACTCAGCCGCGAGGAATTCGAGGACAAACTGGTCAACGAGCAGCGCCACTACTCTGCCATCATAGTAAAAGAGGCGGGCACATATTATGTGGTGAACACACCATTCCAGATTGGTAGCACGCCCTATGCCATCGGTGAAACGATTAGCAGCGAGACCTACACGAGTCTGACCAAAACAGAGCAGGGCTATGTCACCAGTCTCACGTTTACAGATTCTGACAAGAACAAGAACTTCTACTATTGCCGCGAGGCCTATACAATTACAACCGGGAATAAGGTGAAGAGTATCAAGGGTACCAACACCAACGAATATAATAATGGCGCTACCGTTCCTGTCGGAGCTGTTATCTCTGCGGAGAATGACGGTGGATTTACGGGTTATAGCAAGCTGATAAACGAGCAGAAGAACTTCACCATCCACGGCATCTCGCCCACGGAGACCTCGACGCTGTACGTGAGTCGCGAGAGCGATATCTACAACCTGTCGAAGGAGAAGATCATCACCGTCATCTACCAGTATGACTACGATGAGACGGATACGAATGGCAATGTGACACCTATCAGCGAGCGCCATGTGTTGAACATCCACCTGACGTTCAAGAGCGGTGTGCCTACCATAGACGATATCACCCCGCCCGAGATCATCCTGCCTGGTGACAAAGTAACACTGGCTGAGCCGACTGTCACGCCAGGTGCCTACGAGGTAACGGGCTATGGCTGGGAACTCTTTGCTACGCCACGTGATGCCGAGAGCCATACCAACGGCGTGGAATACAACCCGACCTTCGATAAGCTCTACTGGTATCAG
>JAFVHO010000094.1 GCA_017474485.1 Prevotella sp. | reverse complement strand
TTTTATACTTTGTCGTTGGGGAATAAAACTAGGTCAAGTGACTTTCCCCATGACCCTTTCCCCATGATCCCTCACGTTTAGAAAACGGGAACAGCTGTTGGACCACCCTCTACTCGGTCGTATGCCTGTTCCGCTTATTTCTCTTGCTTGTCGTGCCATGTAGCATATATCACCGGGGGAAGCCCCGTGAGTCACGCTGCAAAGTTAAGAATTATTTCCCAATGCACCAAAGGATAACGGAGTTTTTTGTCCTTACAAAAAGAATGTGGCGACAGAAAAACTGCCACCACATTTTATTCCATCATCTATCAGGGGGCCTGTCCCCGTGATACAGATGAGTCCTATTATGAGAACATTACTGAACGTTAATTTCAGAACTACTTTCAGTCCATGGAGTTACGCTAGGATTGATTGTAATCTCATGCAGACGGAAATTAATTTGGTATGTATACTTATAACCTGCTGCTGCAACTGTAGAAGCAGGTGTGTAGGTATAATCATAACTCTTCCCGTCTAATGTATAATTGATAGTAAAGCTCGTGAATGCGCTTGTTGCATTCGGAATAATCATCAGACAAGCAGTGCTTGGTGCGGCTGGACGATAATCAGTAGCATTGCCAGCAGAGTAGATAATAGAAGTAGGCACATTAGGTACTGTACGATTTTCTGCAGCGTCTGCATCCCATGTAATGGTTGGTGTTACGTCACCTGATACTGCCGTTACATTTGCACCATTCGTAAGGGTGAGTTCACCTGTATATGAAGCACCAGTTAATGTAATGCTATTGATGGTAATTGCGTTAGCAGTTGTAGCATCAGCAGCCTTAACTTGGAAGTCAATCTGAGAAAGAGCATGTTTAAAGACCATGCTCACCTTGCTAGTTGATACGGTTGTACCATTATTGAAAGACAAAGCACTACTTGCATCTTGTGTAACAGCACCTCTATTAAAAGCATACATAATGTCACTCTGTGTAGTATTAGCATAAGTTGTGCCTGTAGGATTTGTTTTACCATCTGTACGACCTGCATCATACTTTCTGTAATTCACTTTAGCTGTAGCCAAATCATTATCAATTGTTATATCAGCAGCATCAACTCCAAATCCAGAAACAGCATAGAAGTTTAGTGTAGCTGGAGACAAAGGCCAATATTTACGTGTTGATGCATGCCAAACATCATCATCATCGTCAATAAAGCTAAATGTAATCTTTGAGAAATAACTAGCCCCAGTTGGTGCAGATTGGTAACATGCAACCTCCATAGTGTTGTCTGTTGGGAATGTTCCGTTTAGGATAGCATTAGCACCACGTGTTGCTTTCTGATTAAACGCGCTAATCGCAATCTCCTTCGGCTGGTTCATCGTGGTGTTCTGTTCCACAGTCGTGTCGTTCGAGCAGGCTGCGAAGGCGAGCGCTGCTACTGAAATCAAAAACAAATTCTTTTTCATACTCTTAAAGTTTTAAATAGGTAAATAAATAATTTTGTAATTCTCGTTATATCTTCAATAGATTAGTGATGTTATCTTTTTTATTTTGAGTGAACGTTAACCAATCGGTACATCGTGGTTTACGTCTTCCCAGGGATCGACGCTCGGCGCGATGCCTCCACCACCGCCGCCTTCCGGCTTGGGTATTTCCACAGGCTCTTCGATGATAATCTTGTGGTCGGGTTTCTCGAACTGGTCTGTAATATCCTCGGTGATGTAGTGCTCTTCACCGCCCGTGTCGCGTATCAGTATGTGCAGATAGCTATGGCTCTCGCCAGGCAGCTTGCCAAAGGTGTTGAAGGCCGTAATCAGACGTTTATTCGCTCTGTCCACACCGACGGGAAAGCTGATGGTGGCAGGCTGTGGATTCACCGTGCCCTGTCCGAAGAAACTGCTGCGGGCCTGGTTGGTGACGAAGGCTTCACAGCTTTCTATATATTCTACGCCAACAACGGTCTTCACCTCGAAACTGTAGGTTTCCACAATGGTACGGGCAACGGCTGTCAGGGTAACGGTGTGTCTATCGGCACTAAAGGCGGGAATCTCCACCTGTTCATTTGCCACCAGTAGGTGGTCAGGGGTATAGATGATGGGGCCTGATGGCTCGCTTTCCTGAGCACGGGTGAAGTGTGAAAAGGCCAATGCCTTCGTTGCCGTAATGTCGCTGGTAATGGCTTCGAGGGTGTTGATGTCGCCCTCGCCGCGAATCTGGGTATATTCCGTTCCAAACTCATAGACCACCATTTGGTAAACACCTGGAGACGTGTGAATAGGACCACCCGTTCCAGAGACGAACTCCGTGTTCTGTATGGCACCCGTCTGGGGCGAATAGCAACATACTTTCATATATTGGGGCATCTCAATCTTTGTGTGCGTTTCTACATCTACGTCTACGTCCACATCAATGTCTATGTCGATGTCCAGCTTCAAGTCCAGCTTTAGTATGGCGCTATAATCCTCGGTGTGGTTGTGGTCGTAGCACAGTTCGCGGAGGTCGGCACTGCACGATGTCAGGCAGATGGATGACACGAACAGCAGCAGGTAGGAGTAACGTTTCATAGGTTCCCTCCTTTCTTCTGTTGCGTCGATTGGCCGAAAATGTGCCACAGCAAGGAAATCTCGGCTTTCGTAGGCCCAATATAGTGACGCATCTTGTCGGCTGTCCATACATTGTGATGGTAGAAGTCGTCGGTGACCTCGTAGCTCTTGTAACGGCCACCCACATAGCCTATGCCAATGGAGAAGTCGATACTGAAGCGGTGGTGGAGACTGACGACATACCCACAGGAGAGGCCCGTACCCCAGTTGGCATTGGCCTGCTCGCCCTTTCCGTTGAACAGGAAATCGTAGCGGTAGACCGCTCCGTAGACGCCCGCATGCAGTCCCTGTTGCATGGTGGTGCCCGTGAACCAGTAGCGTAACTCGGCATCGCCCGTCACTATACGAATATTCCTGTACCAGGGGCTGCCGTCCTGCCAGCCGTAGGTGCCACTGAGGGCCAGCGACCACCTGTCGACGATGCTCGTCTCCAGTCCTATGTTGGGAGCTACCACGACGTCGTATAACATGTTGGTTTTCAGAGCCAGTCGGAAGGGCTGTTTGTTGGAGGAGGGCTGGGCGCAAAGTGTCAGGGGTAACAACAACACGACAAGCATCCATCTGCGGAGATGAATGGCCATAATAGTCATTGCGCTGGTTGGTGCCCACATTCTTATTTGTTTAGTAATATATTAGCGGGCAAAAGTAACTAATATTTGTGAAATCGCCAAAAGAAATACAAGAAATATTGCGTTTAGTACATAAAATTATATGATAGTTCAACAAAACGGGCCCAATTAATGCACTTTTTAACATTTTAAAATGTACATGTGCGTACGCGAACTATTCACGCCATAGCCACGAAGCAAGACGATTGACCCAACGGATGGAGATACGGAACCAGCGATAGGTGCTAACCTCCTTGCCACCGAAGCGGAGAATGAAGTCGCGATAAGGATTCTTGCGGAAGGGCAGTCCTACATCCATGAATCGGATGTGCTGATAGCCTGCACTATGGGCAGCCTTGATGGTGGCCCACATGGTAACGGCATTAGGATGGAGTGGGGCATAGCTCTTACGGCGCGAGGCGGAATACCAGAGGTAGGCATCGCCATCGCTGAAGACAGTGACGGTGGTACCAATGACGTGGTCGTGGTATTTCGTAATCAATATCTGACCCATACCTTGTTGCATCATCTCGCGGAAGAAGGCATCATCAGGGATGTATCGCTTGGGTTTGAACCAGTGGTGGCTGCGCAACAGCTTGGAAAAGGCCTTGAATTCGTCAAGTGTCTCAACAGGTTTGGTCACTGCCCCACGTTGTTGGCTATGAACAATACGTTGTAATTGCTGTTCGCTGATGCGCTCCTCTGGCGTACGTGAATGTAGCGAGTTGTGGATATTCATCCAGCGTACGGGGAAGAAACGTTGCTGGCGCAGTTCGCGATAGCCGAACATCTTTTCACGCAGATGACTCAGCTCGATATACAGCGTGCGGTTCTGCAGCAGACGGGTCAGTGCCTGTATCATCATGCCAAACTGTTCGGCATTACAGCCATTGTCGCCATAGATGCGTACGTGGGTGTAAAGAAACGGTGGAAACCACGATCTGCGGATGCGCATGATGGCCAGCATGTGACCTTGCACGACACCGTCATCATCCGTGACCACAGCCATATAGGGCTTAAGGCGAGGGGTATGCTCGCACAACGCCATCAGCTCGCGACTATGGAAAAAGTTGCCTGTCGAGAGCTCGGGCAGAAGGTCAGTATGTCGGTATATCGTGACTTTCATGCCACAAAGATACACAATTTTTCTTAATTCTTAATTCTTAACTCTTAATTTTTTCGTATCTTTGCAGGCAAATCAATAAAAAACGGTTATGGAATTTAAGGATTTAGTACAATTGCGTCGCTCACACCGTAAGTTTACGGCTGAGGAGATTGATGCTGACGACGTGAAGTTGATATTACGTGCAGGCCTGATGGCTCCCACCTCGAAGGGACAGCGTGCCTGGCAGTTTGTGGTGGTGGACGACAAGACCGATCTTGAGAAACTAGCCGATGCCAAGGATATGGGTGGACAGTTTCTGAAGGATGCCCCTCTGGCTATCGTCGTGCTGGGCGACCCCATGCAGAACGACTGCTGGGTAGAGGATGGCTCGATAGCTGCCATCTCGATGCAGTACCAGATTGAAGCCTTAGGGCTTGGCTCATGCTGGATTCAGATGCGTGGTCGCGGATTGAGCGACGGCACCAGTGCCGACACTGTTATTCAGGGTGTGTTGGATATTCCTGAGAACCTGTCATGCCTCTGTATCTTGGCTGTGGGTCATAAGGCCGATGAGCGCAAGCCCCAGAACGAGGATAAGCTGAAGTGGGAGAACGTACATCTCAATAAGTATTGAGAAATTGAGAAAATGAGAGAATGAGAAATTGAGAAGAGATATTGAGAGAATGAGAACCGTTTTAATCGGCAGAGGACGGCTGGCAACAAATCTGGAACATGCGTTGCTGTCAGCGGGTCACGAGGTGGTGAGCATCAATAGTCGTACGTTGGAGTCGTTACCTTTGGAGGCTGACGTCTTTATCGTAGCTGTGAAAGACGCAGCATTGGCAGATGTGATACGTGAGGCCACCAAAGGGCGCGAAAACCAGTTGTTTGTGCATACCGCAGGCTCTATGCCGATGGTTATGTTCAAGGGCCTGACGGCGCATTATGGCGTGTTCTATCCTATGCAGACCTTTTCGAAGGAACGATTGGTCGATTTCAACGATATTTCTGTATTTTTGGAAACGAACGATGATGCCTCGATGGAACGGCTGAAAATGCTGGCTGCTACGCTGACCACACATATTTATGAACTGGATAGCGAAGGACGAAAGCAGCTGCATCTGGCTGCTGTCTTTGCCTGCAATTTCGTCAACCACTGTTATGCACTGTCTGCAGAGGTGCTGGCCGCTAAGGGTTTGCCCTTCTCAGTGATGCTACCTTTGGTCGATGAAACGGCGCAAAAAGTACACGAGCTGGCTCCCAAGGATGCACAAACAGGACCAGCTGTGCGTGGCGATCAGAACGTCATGCAGATGCAGGCCAATATGTTGGCAGGCAATTCTGCTGTAAAACAGATATACGAAGCATTATCAAGCGATATACAACGATTAGCAGACAATGATTAACTACGATTTATCAAAGATACGCGCTGTGGTGTTCGACTTGGACGGTGTACTCTCGTCAGAGACCATCGCCTTGGGAATAGACGGTACACCCCTGCGCACAGTGAATATCAAGGATGGTTATGCTATTCAATTGGCTATGAAGATGAATCTGCGCATAGCTATCCTTTCGGGTTGTAAGATAGAGGCTGTACGCAAGCGCTACGAGGGCTTGGGGATGGAAGACATCTATCTGGGTGCTGCCGTGAAAATCAAGATTTACGATGATTTCATCGCTAAATATGGTTTGAAGGATGATGAGGTTATCTTTATGGGCGACGATATTCCCGATTTGGAGGTGATGCGTAGGGTAGGCTGTGCCGTATGTCCAAAGGATGCCTGTCCTGAAGTGAAGGCCATCAGTTGCTATGTGAGCGATAAATGCGGTGGGCAGGGCTGTGGACGCGATGTCATTGAGCAGGTGCTACGTGCCCAGGGCAAATGGTTAAAGGATGAAAGGGCGTTTGGTTGGTAGGGAGATGTAAGATGGATGATGTAAGATGGATGATGTAAGATGGATGATGTAAGATGGATGATGTAAGATGGATGATGTAAGATGGATGATGTAAGATGGATGATGTAAGATGGAAGATCATATTGGCGAGCAATTCGCCACGACGTAAGGAACTGTTGGCTGGTTTGGACCTGCAGTTCGAGGTACGTGTGTTACAAGACATCGACGAGAGTTATCCTCATGACCTTCCAACACTGAAAATTGCTGAATTCATCTCGAAAAAGAAGGCTGATGCATACGTTGAAACGATGGCTGGCGATGAGCTGGTCATTACAGCTGATACGGTGGTGATATTGGGCGACGAAGTGATGGGCAAGCCCCACGACGAAGTCGATGCCAAGCGGATGTTAGGTGAACTGAGCGGTCAGACGCATCAGGTGGCTACGGGTGTGACACTATCTACCCGTGAACGTCAGATGAGCTTTTCGGTGGTTACCGACGTTACCTTCAAACAGTTAAGTGCCGATGAAATCGACTATTATGTGCGTACCTATCACCCGATGGACAAGGCAGGTGCATACGGTATTCAGGAGTGGATAGGTTACATCGGTGTGACGGCTCTGAAAGGCAGCTATTTTAACGTGATGGGCCTGCCTGTTCAGCGCATTTACGAAGCTCTTAAAACCTTCGCTTAAATTCTGATAATGTGATTGCTGTTGCAATGGCAACATTCAGTGATTCAGCGGTTTCTGAATTCTTGTTAAAGTTTGGAATCAATAGCTTGTTGGTTACCAATTGGCGTACCTCAGGCGAGATGCCATTGCCCTCGTTGCCCATCACGATAATACCGTTTTCGGACAATGGCTGCTGGTAGATGTCCTGTCCGTCGAGCAGGGTGCCATAGATGGGAACATCGGCTTTGCTGAGCAACGCAACGATGTCGCAATAGGTAATGCTGACATGTGCCAAACTACCCATCGTGGCCTGGACCACTTTCGGATTATAGACGTCAGCCGTATCGGGCGAACAATATATTTGGGTAATGCCAAACCAGTCGGCTATGCGGATAATGGTACCTACATTGCCTGGGTCTTGAACGCCGTCGAGAGCAAGTGAGATGTTTGATGTTTGATGTTTGAATTTTGATGTATGAGAGGGTGTGGGGATATGGAATACGCCCAGCACCTCTTGGGGATGTTGCAGGAAGCTGATGCGACGCAGCTCGTCGTTGGTAATGAGTTCGGCATCTGGACGTGACACGGTACTGAAGATAGAGTGGGGCGTATAGCCTGCACGCAACAGGTCGCCTACCACCTTAGGTCCCTCGGCCACAAACAACCCCGCGCGTTTGCGGTTTTTCTTCGTTTCCAACGACTTTATCAGCTTGATTTGGTTCTTGCTTAACATACGATGAATGATTATTTATGTGCAAAAGTACAAAATAATTATCAATTATCAGTTGTCAATTATCAATTATTTCGTACCTTTGCAACAAAATGCGAGAGAGAATCATCTTTTCGGCCTTAGTAGCACCGTTTCTGGTGCTGTTGGCATCCTGCTCGGAAACGAAATACGTGGCCGAGGGGGAACTGCTGTTAGATAAGGTTAAGGTGAAGAGCGATGTGAATGAACGAGCCATCAATACCACAGAACTCAAGTCGTATGTGCGCCAGCGTGGTAATTCCCGCTGGTTCTCACTCATCAAAGTACCCCTCTACACCTATTCACTCTCAGGTCGTGACACTACGCGGTGGCTGAACCGTACACTGCGTTCTATAGGCGAACCACCACAGATTTATGACTCGTTACAGACCATTCAATCAGCCGTCCGCCTGCGCGATAACCTTCAGAATTTGGGCTATCTGCGTGCCACAGTAGATATTAATCAGAAGGTAAAGGGCAAGAAGTTGCGTACCACCTACTTACTGCATCCTGGCAAACGTTATCAGATTCGTCGCGTCACCTACGATATTCAGGATACAGCCATTGCCAAATTGCTGAATACTGCCGATTCCACCACATGGGGACTGCACAGCGGCATGAGTTTCAATGCTGAGAATTTGGACGGCGAGCGAAAGCGCATTGTCAACGAGCTAACCCAGAACGGCTACTACCACTTTAATAAAGACTTTATTTCATATAAGGCCGATTCCATTGCAGGAACACATTGGATTGACCTGACGCTGGTATTGCACCGTTTCCGTAATAATCAGGTTAGGGATGTCCCTCACCAGCGTTATACGATGGGTGAAATTACCTATAGAAGCGGTAATCTGGAAGATAGTGTCATCCACCTGCGTCCTAAAGTGCTACGTAATAACACTTTCTTGGAAAGTGGCGATTACTATTCGTCGCGTCAGTTGCAGAGTACTTATAATCATTTTGGACGTTTGGGAGCTGTGCGCTATACTAATATATCCTTTACGGAACATGCCTTGGAACCTGTACTGGATTGTGATATTGCTATCACTACCAATAAGCCTTCAACTCTATCTTTCCAACCTGAAGGTACGAATACGTCAGGCGATTTGGGTGCTGCTGCCTCACTGACCTACCAGAACCGCAACCTGTTCCGTGGTTCCGAACTATTGACCATCGAACTGCGTGGTGCCTACGAAGCCATCAGAGGTTTGGAGGGTTATGCCCAGCAGGACTTTATAGAGTATAGTTTAGAGACGAAGCTGAATTTTCCCCGTTTCATCGCACCCTTCCTGGCTCGTAGTTTCCGTCGTCGCACCACCGCTACCAGTGAGGTGTCGCTGTTGTACGATTTGCAGAACCGTCCTGAATTCCGTCGCAGGGTCTTTTCTGTGGCATGGCGCTATAAATGGAACGATCCGCGTCACCACGACCGCTATCAGATTGATTTGCTTGACTTGAACTATATCTCAATGCCTTGGATCAGCGAGACGTTCTATAACGAATACCTGGATGATACCAGCTCGCGCAACGCTATCCTGCGCTATAACTACGAGAACCTGTTCATCATGAAGATTGGGGTGGGTTATACCTATAACAACGGTCGTATAGCCATCAAGGCTAAGGCCGAAACGGCAGGTAACCTGCTCTATGGCACTGCTCAAGCATTGGGATTCCATCGGAATGCCGATGGGCAGTACACGTTTATGGATTTGGCTTTTGCCCAGTATGCCAAGGGTGATATTGATTTGACGCGCAACATCCAATTGGACTATAATAATGAGTTGGCGTTCCACTTCGGACTAGGCATCGCCTATCCCTACGGCAATAGTACCATTTTGCCTTTCGAGAAACGTTACTTCTCGGGTGGTGCCAACAGCGTGCGTGGCTGGAGTGTACGTTCGTTAGGTCCTGGCAAGTTTGTGGGAACTGATGGCCGCATAGACTTCATCAACCAGACGGGTGATATGAAGCTGGATATGAATGTAGAGTACAGAGCCAAGCTATTCTGGAAGTTTGGTGGTGCCCTCTTCGTCGATGCCGGTAACATCTGGACGCTACGCGACTATCCTGACCAGCCGGGAGGTGTGTTTAAGTTCTCAGAGTTCTGGAAACAGTTGGCTGTCAGCTATGGTTTGGGCTTACGCTTGAATTTCGATTATTTTATCGTACGTTTCGATATGGGTATGAAGGCTGTCAATCCCGCTTACGAGACGCGTAAGGAGCACTTGCCGCTGCTCTATCCGAAACTTAGTCGCGATTTTGCTTTTCATTTCGCGGTAGGCCTGCCATTCTAACCTGCCAACCAACCTCGCGCTTCACCACCATAACTTTGAATGTACCGTCCTTGACAAGTTCGGCTTTTCCTTGCACTGAGGGCTTCAGGCTATTGGTCACGTACAGTGTCACCAGTCGCATGGTGTCGTTAGCTTCGTCAAATCCGTCGTCCACTGTCACTTGCGCACCGCCAGCCTCTTGCAATAGTTTCAGTTCATCTGCGCTAGTGTTAGATGCTGCATATTGCAACCACTTCTGGCTTTCTGGCGTCACATATTCACTGGCATCCTTGAAGTCGCAGTTAAAATAGGCGTCAGCCCAGTCTCCCGCAGATTCACGTGCCTGTTGGTCACCGTCCATTCCACCGTCACATCCTGCCAGCAAAATAGCCGTCATGAATAGTAAAAGCTGTTTCATAATCATTAAATAACTAAAAAATCTCTGCAAAGATACGTAAAAACTGCTTACTTTTTATTACTTTTGCAGAAATTTTTGAAAAAAGATGCTGAAATTCATATCTTTCGGTAGTGGCAGCAGTGGTAATTGCTATTATTTAGCCACTGAAACCGATGCACTTATTATAGATATCGGCGTAGGCCTGCGAGGTCTGCGCAAAAACTGCAAAGAGTATGGCGTGAGTTTGCAGAACGTACACCATGTGTTGGTGACCCACGACCATGCCGACCATATCAAGTCGGTGGGCTCCATCAGTGCAGATTTCTCGTTGCCTATCTATGCTACGCGTGAGGTTCATGTAGGCATTAATCGCAACTACTGCATTACTAAAAAGGTTTCTAAAGAACTTGCCTGCTACGTAGAAAAGGGACAAACTATCACCTTGGGTGACTTCCAGGTGACGCCCTTTGCCGTGCCTCATGACAGTACCGACAATGTAGGTTACTTCATTGAGGCAGGTGGTACCAATTTCTGTCTGATAACCGATGCAGGTATGGTGACCGATGAAATGAAGACTTTTATCACTCGTGCACACCATTTGGTCATTGAGGCCAATCACGATGAGGAGATGGTCGTGAGTGGTCCCTATCCCCAATTTCTGAAAGAGCGCATCCTCTCCAATACAGGCCACCTCTCTAACCGTTCGTGTGGTGAAGCCCTTGCCCAGAACATGAGTCAGAACCTGAAATATGTCTGGCTATGCCATCTCAGCGAAGAGAACAACCATCCCGAATTGGCACGAAAAACCGTTGAAAGCGTCCTCCGCAGCTATGGTATCGTGGTTGGTGCCGACCTGCAACTGGAAGTGTTGAAACGCAACTCGCCAACAGGTCCTTATGAATTGGAATAAATGAAACACATGAAACTATGGATGACAGCTGCCATCCTTACATTATGCAGCTGGATGAGTACGAATGCCCAGACGAAGCAGGACGAGTGGTTCACTTCAGGTTCGATAGGAGCGGGCATGTCAACTTTTGTAGGCGACATCGAGGATGCCAAGAGCCGATTTGCACTGGCTGTCAATGCAGAGATAGGCTACAACGTAACAGATTGGTTTGCGCCGTCCATCGGACTGACCAACACCTACCAAGGTGTGGGCTATTCGGTTATCGACAAAAACCTGTATATGGACATTCTCAGCGTGCCGCTCCTTGTGAATCTCAGTGCTGGCCCCTTTACCCTGAAAGCAGGTATTCAGCCCGATTTCATTCTTAGCGCACGGATGAATGGCATCAGTTATACCAGTGAGCTCAAGAGAGTGAGCTTCTCGGCTCCACTGGCACTTAACTGGAACTTTACAACCGATAGCGATGGCGACCTCTGGTTCTTGGAACTACGCTACCATTTAGGATTGACAAAGATGAACAAAGACATCATCTTCTCCAATGGATGGCGCACCCCAGGTAGCATCCGCAATAGTGTCCTGATGCTAACCGTCGGCTATAAGTGCGACTTATAAAACTATAGCACGATTTGATATAAAAATAGGCCGACATAGGGGTGTCGGCCTGCTTTTTTCTTTCATGCTGTTGATTAAATGCGTGTTACTTAGTAGCTGCGGGCAATGATGACACGGTGCTTGGCGGGTTTGCCGCTGACCATGTCGACACCTGGCGTCTGCTCGTAGGCGAAGGGTACGCAACGGATGGTGGCCTGTGTCTCTTCCTTGATCTTGGCCTCGGTCTCGGCAGTGCCGTCCCAGTGGCAGAGGAAGAAGCCGCCGTCCTTGACTTTCTCCTTGAACTCCTCGTAGTTGTCGCACTCGTAGACGTGCTCGTCACGATACTTGCGGGCTTTCTCGAAGATGTTCTTCTGGATGTCGTCCAAAAGTCCCTCAACATATTCGGCGATACCCTCCAAAGGACGGGTTTCCTTCTCCAGTGTGTCACGACGCATGACCTCGATGGTGCCGTTCTCCAAATCGCGGGCACCCAGCACGAGACGTACGGGAACACCCTTCAGCTCGTAGTCGGCAAACTTGAAGCCTGGGCGCTTGTTGTCGGCATCGTCGAACTTGACGCTGATGCCTGCCTTGCGTAGCTTTTCGATGATGGGCTGTACTTCCTTGTTGACCAATTCCATCTGATCGGGCTTGGTGGCGATAGGAATGATGACCACCTGTATAGGAGCGAGACGTGGCGGCAGGACGAGTCCATTGTCGTCAGAGTGGGTCATGATGAGGGCACCGATGAGTCGGGTAGAGACGCCCCACGATGTGGCCCAAACGTATTCGGGCTTGTTCTCCTTATTTAAATAGGTAACCTCGAAAGCCTTGGCGAAGTTCTGGCCAAGGAAGTGTGAGGTACCGCTCTGCAGGGCCTTGCCGTCCTGCATCATAGCCTCGATGGTATAGGTGTCGAGGGCACCGGCGAAACGCTCGGTCTCACTCTTTACACCCTGCAGCACGGGAACAGCCATCCACTCTTCGGCGAACTTGGCATAGACGTGCAGCATCTTCTTGGCTTCCTCTTCGGCCTCCTCACGGGTGGCATGAGCGGTATGGCCTTCCTGCCACAGGAACTCGGAAGTGCGGAGGAAGGGACGGGTACGCATCTCCCAACGCATGACGTTACACCACTGGTTGCACATCAGGGGCAGGTCGCGCCACGACTGAATCCAGTTCTTATAAGTGTTCCAGATAATCGTCTCAGAGGTAGGACGGATAATCAGCTCTTCTTCGAGCTTGGCGGTGGGGTCGACGACAACGCCACTCTTGTCCTCGGTAGCCTTCAGACGATAGTGGGTGACAACGGCACACTCCTTGGCGAAGCCTTCAACATGCTCGGCCTCACGAGAAAGGAAAGACTTGGGGATAAGCAGGGGGAAATAAGCATTCTGAGCACCCGTCTCCTTGAACATCTTGTCCAGCTGCTGTTGCATCTTCTCCCAAATGGCATAGCCATAGGGCTTAATAACCATACAACCACGCACGGCACTCTGCTCGGCGAGGTCGGCTTTAACGACAAGATCGTTGTACCATTGGCTGTAATTATCAGCCCTTTTCGTTAAATCTTTTAATTCTTTTGCCATATTTTTAGTCGATTTTCTTAAATTTTGCTGCAAAGGTACAAAATAATTCATAATTTTTATTTCATATTTCATAATTATTTTCTAACTTTGCAATCAAATATTATTTTTCTTTAATTAAAACATTTAGATTTATGAAGACAAAAATTTTATCTTTGTTGCTGTGTGTGGGTATGCTGTTCGCTTGTAACAATACCCAGAAGGGCGCTGCTATCGGTGCTGGTGGCGGTGCTGTATTAGGTGGTATCATTGGTCATATTGCCGGTAACACTGCTATTGGTGCTGCCATTGGTGGTGCTGTAGGTGCTGGCGCTGGTGCTATCATCGGTAACCGTATGGACAAGGCCAAGAAGGCTGCCCAGAAGGTAGATGGTGCCAAGGTTGAAACCGTCAAGGACACCAACGGTCTGGACGCTGTGAAGGTTTCGTTCGATGCAGGTATCCTGTTTGCAACTGGTAAGGCCGACCTCTCTGCTGCCTCTCAGACTTCAATTGCTGAGATTGCCAAGGTGCTGAAGGAGAACAGCGACATGGATATCGCCATTATCGGACATACTGACAGCACTGGTTCTGACGCTGTGAACAATCCTCTGTCTGTCAATCGTGCCAAGTCTGTTCAGAACAGCCTGAAGAATCAGGGTGTGAACAACATCAAGCGCGTAGAGGGTCAGGGCTCAAAGAACCCCGTTGCTGACAACTCTACTGAGGACGGTCGTAAGCTGAATCGTCGTGTAGAGGTTTACATGTATGCCTCTAAGCAGATGATTGACAATGCCAATGCTCAGGCAAACTAATGTCTCACGTAAGAAGACACATTGAAAAAGGTTCTTAATAAAATTAAGAAAGTCGTATTATGGATAGTGGTGGCATTCTTTGCCTCCACTATCCTTTCTGTTGTAGCCCTGCGTTGGTTACCGGTATATGCTACGCCCCTGATGTTTATCCGAGTGGCGCAGCAGATAAATGCGGGGGAGGAAACCAAGTGGTATCATCATTGGGTACCGCTGGAAGAGATATCACCCTCGTTGTCGTTGGCGGTAATGGCCTCGGAGGATGCCCATTTTCTGGAGCATCACGGCTTTGATTTCAAAGCCATTGAGCATGCTGCCATGCGTAACATGAAGCATCCAGAGAAGCAGAAGATGGGTGCATCGACCATTTCCCAGCAGACCGCTAAAAACGTATTCCTGTGGCCTGGACGTTCTTGGACGCGCAAGGGCTTTGAGGTGTATTTCACCACGTTGATAGAGGTGATGTGGAGCAAGGAGCGTATCATGGAGGTGTACCTGAACTCTATCGAAATGGGTGACGGCATCTATGGTGCTGACGCTGTGGCCGAGCAGCATTTTAATACCACGGCCAAAGAACTCACTCGTGAGCAGTGTGCACTGATTGCTGCCACGCTACCTAATCCACGGCGTTTCAACTCGGCCAATCCTTCCAACTATATGAAGAAACGTCAGAAGCGTATTCTCCATGAGATGAAGTACGTCAAACCTTTGAAGGAAGAGGAAAAAGATGACTAAAGTCATCATTTTTAGGTATTTTGTTCAGAATATTTTCTGATGTAGATTCTTTTTTGTACCTTTGTGGGCAAATAGCGACAAGGGTATGATACTTTCAGACTTGAAGACAGGCGACGAAGCCTATATTGTCAAGGTAAAAGGACACGGAGGTTTCCGCAAGCGAATTGTGGAAATGGGCTTCATCAAAGGGCAGCGCGTAGACGTGTTGCAGAGTGCTCCTTTGCAGGATCCCGTGAAATATAAGGTCATGGGCTATGAGGTAAGTCTGAGACGTCAGGAGGCAGAGAAGATTGAGGTAACGCAGGATGAGCGTGAGGCTGCTGGTATCAGCGAACCGCAAAACGTGGCCAGCACGGCTCATTATGCCAAGCATTCTGCCCGTCGTACCATCAATGTGGCGCTGGTGGGCAATCCCAACTGTGGCAAGACGTCGCTGTTCAATTTTGCTTCGGGCGCGCACGAGCGCGTGGGTAATTATAGTGGTGTCACTGTAGATGCCAAAGAGGGATTTGCCGATTTTGAGGGCTATCATCTGAAACTTATCGACCTGCCCGGCACGTATTCGCTGACAGCGTATTCGCCTGAAGAACTGTACGTGAGGAAGCAACTGGTGGAAGAGACCCCCGACGTCATTATCAACGTGATTGACTCGTCGAACATTGAGCGTAACCTCTATTTGACGACACAGTTGATGGACATGCACCTCAGGGTGGTGTGCGCGCTGAATATGTTTGATGAAATGGAACGCCGAGGCGACCGTTTGTCCATTGAAACACTGAGTGGACTGATGGGTATGCCGATGGTGCCTACATCGTTCAAGACGGGTAGGGGATTGGAAGAACTGTTGCGTGAGGTGATTCACATCTTTGAGAGCATGGAGGGTCACGACAACTACTACCGTCACATCCACATCAATCACGGACACGAGATAGAAGACGGTATTGCCAATATCCAGAAGTTCCTGAAAGGCAACGATTTGTTGCGATTGCGCTATAGTACGCGATGGCTGGCACTGAAACTGTTGGAGAACGATAAAGAGGCCTGGCGTGTTGTCGACGAACTGCCCGAGGCCCAACAGATTCGTGAGGCAAGCGTGTTGGCTTCACGTCGTGTGAAAGAAGAGACCGGCGACGATTCGGAGACGGCTATCATGGATGCCAAATACGGCTTTATACGTGGTGCGCTGCAAGAGGCTGGCTATAAGGTGGGACAGCAGGAAAACACGTATCACGTCACGCACAAACTGGATGCACTGGTCACCAACCGTTGGTTGGGATTCCCCTTCTTTTTCGCCTTGCTGTTCCTGATGTTCGAGGTTACGTTTACCCTTGGCCAGTATCCGATGGACTGGATAGAGGCAGGTATTGAATGGTTGGGTGAGTTGATAGGCGACACGATGAGCGAAGGTCCATTGAAGGCGATGCTGGTGGATGGAGTCATCGGTGGTGTGGGCTCAGTCATCGTATTCCTGCCACAAATCCTGATTCTCTACACGTTTATATCCCTGATGGAGGACTCTGGCTATATGGCGCGAGCAGCATTCATCATGGATAAACTGATGCACGGCATGGGCCTGCACGGCAAGTCGTTTATACCGCTGATTATGGGTTTTGGCTGTAATGTGCCTGCCGTGATGGCTACTAGAACGGTGGAAAGCCGTCGTTCACGACTGATTACGATGCTGGTATTGCCTATGATGTCGTGTTCTGCGCGCCTACCTATTTATATCATGATAACGGGTGCCTTCTTCAGCGTGCGCTATCAGAGCCTGGTAATGGTGTCGCTCTATTTGGTAGGCATTGTGCTTTCTGTCGTTATTGCAAGAATTTTGAGCACATGGGTCATCAAAGGCGAAGATACGCCATTCGTGATGGAACTGCCACCATACCGTTTCCCAACAGCCAAGGCCATCTTCCGTCATACGTGGGAGAAAGGTAAGCAATATCTGAAGAAGATGGGTGGTGTCATCCTTGTGGCATCAATCATTGTCTGGGCTTTGGGATATTTCTCGCCATCGGGCGTTGCCGACTCGTTGGAGTCGAGTTTTATCGGACTTCTGGGTAAGGCCGTTGAACCACTGTTCATGCCTCAGGGCTTTGACTGGCGAATGGATGTCAGCCTGATAGCAGGTGTGGGTGCCAAGGAGATTGTGGCTTCTACCATAGGTGTCCTCTATGGCGATATGGCTTTTGACTTCTCGCCACTCGTAGCCTATTCGTTCTTACTCTTTGTATTGATTTACTTCCCTTGCATCGCTACTGTGGTAGCCATCAAGAACGAGAGCGGTTCATGGCGTTGGGCATGGTTTGCAGCTATCTATACCACCGTTTTGGCATGGATAGTCAGTGCTGCCTTCTACCAGATTGGAACCCTCTTTCTCTAACCTTTAACCCTTAACCCTTATTCATGATGGTAGGGTTCTCCTTTGATAATCGTACAGGCACGATAAATCTGCTCTGTAAAGGTAAGCCGTATCATCTGGTGGGAAAAGGTCATCAGCGATAGTGACAGTTGTTCGTTGGCACGTGCATAGACGTCGGGAGAGAAACCGTAGGGGCCTCCAATGATGAAGACAAGACGACGGGCGTTTTGCTGCTTTTGTTCCAGCCAACGTGCAAACTCGATGCTACGATACTGGCGTCCGTGTTCATCCAGCAATACAACGGTATCAGAAGGCTGTAGCTGTTTCAGAATCAATTCGCCCTCAGCTTGTTTCTGCTGTTCTTCGCTAAGACTCTTGGTATTCTTCAGTTCAGGAATTGTCACGATATCAAAAGGCATATAATGACTGATGCGTTCTGCATAGTCGTTAATACCTGCAATAAAGTGCTTATTGACAGTCTTTCCTACCTGTAATAATACTGTTTTCATCTCGTTGTATGGAAGCCTTCAAGGTTCTGATAGCGGCGCTGCATCATACGACGATAGATGTTACGCATCCAGTAGGGCTCAGTAACTGTGAAGCCCAAACCAATGACGATAAGCACCATATAGGCTATCTCGTCGCTAAAAATGGCCTGCAACAGCATGACAACAGCGACAGGAACAAAGAAACCTATCATCGATACAATGGCCTGCCATTTGTTTTCCATCTGGTTTTTGCCAGTAATCTTATCGTTCAGGGGCAGGGTAGTCTTGTTATAGACGGCCATCTGGAACAGCATGCAATACACAGGACCTGTGGCTGTCAACAGGTAGGCCAGCACCATCAGAATAGAGAACTTGCCAGCGAAGATGGGAATGAGACAGAACAGCAGGGGCAGTATCAGAATGGCACAATAGAAATAGTACTTGGCGCGTAACAGCGTCAGGATGTTCTCTTCGTGTACCATCAGCATATCGATGAAATTGCCCTCAGGACACATGACCTTGACGAGGTTGACTGTACCAAAGAAGATGAAGGCGTAAAGACACCAGAAATTACGTTCGAAAGTGGTGTTATAGACACTGCCGAAAGCTATCATCAACGAGAAGAACATGATGAGACACAAGCCCTGGATGAATCGGGTACGGATAGCCTTGTTGCGCATGGTGCTCTTAATCTCTAACTTCAAGTATTCGCCAATCTGTCCGAAGCGGTTCAAGGCCTGGAATTCTGAGACATGCTTCAGTTTGGTCTTCTCTTTTTTCGATATTTCATCGTAGATGAAGCGCATCTGCAGGTGACGGTTAATGACGAATAGCACAATGCAGAGTAGGGCATAGAAGAGGAACGTCCACCACGAGAAGGCATACCCTTCAAAAAAGTCGCCAACAACATCGAAACACTTGTCCAACAGATGATCAGGCAACAGGAACAATGGCAATACCAAGGTGCCATAAAGAACTGCTGGCAACGCCCACCACCACATGCTCTGATTGATGAGTGTGCGCACGAGCAGGTACCATTGGCTATTGACGACTACTATCAGGTGCAACAGAATTAACATGCCTAACGCTGCCCATGTAGTCACACCACCGCACCAGACGATGAAGACATAAGGCAGAAATATTGTCATCCATACAAGATTGCCTAAATCGAGTATCTGCGACATGAGGAAACACTCGATGGCCGAATACTTGCTGATTGGCGTCAGCAGATAGGGCTTGACCAGCATCAGCGGCGTTTGTTGCATCATGAAACGCATGCCGAAGTCGACAATCAGGATGAACGGTAAGGTAAAGAATATCATTTCGGGTACGTCATCCTTGGCAGCAGCCCATCCTAAGAACGTACCGATGACGATAAACTCGATGGCAACGATGGCAATACCGATATATCCGAAGAGTTTGCCATACTGGTTGGCTTCGAACATCGGGTGGCGTTTCTCACTCAGCTTGGTATTCTTGCGGAGCAGAAAGAACAGTTGTAACTTGTTCATTTCAATGTTCAATGTTTAATGTTCAACGTTTATGTTCAACGTAAGTCAATAACTTCGGCTTTGGGGAAATCTTTAGAGTTAAAACGGAACATGCCATCGGCAAGGTTGGCCGCCTTGAAGTTACGGATATCAATCGTTGTCCAGCCCTTAGCAGTCTTATAGCGTACCTGCGAAGGCGTGTACGACTTCTGGCCGATGGTAAGATACATCTCCTGGATTTTCTTGCCAGATGCTGTCAGATGTACCACGAAGTTGCCATTCTTCTTCTCCATCGTATAGTTGTAGCCGTTCTTGTACATATAGATGAAGTTGTAGGGGTTGATGGCGGCTAACTGCGATTCCGTTGGATTCGCAATATTCACCTCGTCGTTATTCTTCATATAGGTCCACTGCGTTTTACCGTCAAACCAAATAGTAGCCTGAGCGGTAGTGGCATGAAACTTCTTGCCTTTGATGGCTATCGTGCCACTGGCATTCATACTTTGACCACTGATGGTGAAGCTAGCCTGTGCACCACCTTTGTTCGATACTGTGGCAGCTGTCTTGTCCAACACCTTCATAGCGGTTTGGGCATTGATGCTGAGTGCGCCAATCAGACACATGGCGCTAATGATATACTTTTTTATCTCCATTGTGCTAATAAGTTTTCGAGACTGTTTTCGTCCATAATTAATACTTCGCGAGGCTTTGAACCGTGAGCTGCACCCACGATGCCAGCCTTTTCCAATTGGTCCATCAAGCGACCTGCACGGTTGTAGCCGATGGCAAATTTACGCTGGATGAGTGATGTTGAACCGCTCTGTTCACGAACAATGAGACGAGCTGCATCCTCAAACATCGGATCCAGATGCTGCATATCCACGTCGCGACCTTCACCGCCACCTTCTTCCTCACCAAGGTCTGGCAGAGGCAGCTCAAAGGCACTGAGGTAACCCTGCTGGTCGGCAATAAACTGGTTGATACGTTCCACCTCAGGCGTGTCAACGAAGGCGCACTGAACACGGACTGGCTCACCACCATTCAAGTAAAGCATGTCGCCTCGGCCTATCAACTGCTGTGCACCTGGACGGTCCAAGATGGTACGCGAGTCAATCATGGCACCTACGCGGAAAGCTATACGACTTGGGAAGTTAGCCTTGATGGTACCAGTGATGATATTCGTGGTAGGACGCTGGGTAGCAATAATCATGTGGATACCCACGGCACGAGCCAGCTGAGCAATACGTGCGATAGGCAACTCAACCTCCTTGCCTGCCGTCATAATCAGGTCGCCGAACTCATCAATAACCACGACGATATACGGCATGTACTTATGTCCGTTCTGCGGATTCAGCTGACGGTCAATGAATTTCTTGTTATACTCCTTGATGTTACGGGCCTGTGCCATCTTCAGCAGGTCGTAGCGGGTATCCATCTCCTTACACAGCGAGTTTAGCGTGTGGATAACCTTTGTGACATCGGTGATGATGGGTTCGGCATCGTCATCGGGAATTTTGGCTAAGAAGTGGTTCTCAATGCTGCTGTAGACGCTGAACTCAACCTTCTTCGGGTCAACGAGTACTATCTTCATCTCAGCAGGATGCTTCTTATATAATAAGGAAGTGATGATGGCATTCAGTCCTACTGACTTACCCTGACCAGTAGCACCAGCAACCAACAGGTGGGGAGCCTTTGCCAAGTCGAACATGAAGACCTCGTTTGTAATCGTCTTACCAACGGCACAAGGCAGCTCCATCGTAGACTCCTGGAACTTCTTCGAATTGAGGATTGACTCCATCGAGACGGTGGCAGGCTTGGCGTTTGGTACCTCAATACCTACTGTTCCCTTGCCTGGAATTGGTGCGATGATACGGATGCCGAGGGCAGCCAGACTCAGTGCAATGTCATCTTCAAGGTTCTTGATGCGCGAGATACGAACACCAGAGGCTGGAGTAATCTCGTAGAGCGTAATAGTCGGACCTACGGTAGCCTTAATGCTGCTGATTTCCACGCCAAAGCTACGCAACACTTCCACGATGCGGTTCTTGTTACGCGTCTGCTCCTCCATGTCGATGTAGGGCTTGCCGTCGCTCTCGTACTTCTGCAAGAGGTCTAGGGTGGGGTACTTATAGTTCTCAAGGTCGCGCTTGGGGTCGTATGGTGTCGAAAGGTCACCATAGTCGGCAACGGCACTCTTACCGTCAGCTTCTTCTACCTTTTCACCCATTTCAACGGTCATCTCAACATCGTCATTGTCGTTGTCGTTTTGTGTCTCTTTGACGACAACATCAGTGGCGCTGGCTTCGTTGTGAGGGTCAAGGTTGAATTCAATCTCTTCCTTAATAGGATTGTCGTACACCAATGGTACTTCGTACTCTTTGGTATTATTATCCACTATAGGCTCATCGTTTGAGTCACCTTTGCCGATGTGTATCTCCATCGGAATCTTCTTCAGATAGCGCAAAGGATTGAAAATCTTGCGGATAAAGACAATGGTCTCCATGCTGAGGTAGGCAAGGAAACTAATGGCTATCAAGGCTAATAAGGCTGTCAAGCCAGGCGTACCCACAAAGCCCTCTATTTGCTGACTAATGGCCAGTCCGTGGTCACCGCCAGGATTGTAGCAGGCGCTGTCAAACAAGGGAGCAAGGAACTTCGCAAAGGTTACCGAGCACCATATCATGATGATTGCCAAGCACATAAACCACTTCAACAGCTTGACATCGTAGGCTCGTACCAGTCTTAACGCAATGAGGAATATGTAGACGGGGATTAAGAATGCTGCAAGACCAAAGCAGCGCTTGATGAAGAACCATGCGGTATAAGCACCCAAACTGCCGCAGGCATTCTGGAATTCATGGTTCTGATTCAGTATCTCACCGTCCTTTGGCGTCTCAATGATACTCATATCGGCACTTCCTGTTGCCAGAAACGAAATAAAAGCCCACAGCATAAAGCCTGCCACAATGAACAGAAAGGCGCCAAGAATGAAATTCGTGCGTTCGTTGTGGATTATATTCTTCAAGTCAAAGACCTCGCTCAGTGATGAGGCGGTCTTTTCCTTGGATGACTTACTTGTTTTCTTCTTCGCCATAACCTTATTTTTATATAATGACTGCAAAATTACAAAGAATTTCTTAGATTTCATCATAAAGTGGCGGTTTTTTTTGAATAATTATCAATTATCAATTATCAATTATCAATTTTAATTCGTACCTTTGCACCCCAAATGAAGAAAACTATTTATAGTAAATATGATAAGTCACGTATCGGAACGCTGCCACGAGTGCTCTTCGAGGGCCGTATTGTGGTGGTTTTGACTGAGCGTGATGCCGAAAAAGCAGTGCGTTACCTGCTGTCTCAGCCTATCTTGGGTGTTGATACTGAGACGCGTCCATCGTTTAAGAAGGGACAGTCGCATCAGGTGGCACTCCTTCAGGTGTCGTCCTACGATGTCTGCTTCCTCTTCCGGCTCAATCAATTGGGTATGTCACCATCGGTGAAGCGTTTGTTAGAGGACGCACGAGTGCCGAAAATTGGTCTTTCTTTGCGTGACGACCTCTTGTCGTTGCATAAACTGGGTGATTTTAAGGCTGGCTATTTTATTGATTTGCAGGACCATATGCGTGAGATAGGCGTCGAAGACTTGAGTCTTCAGAAACTCTATGCCAACTTCTTTGCACAGAAGATATCGAAGCGTGAACAGCTGACCAATTGGGAGGCTGATATCCTGCAGGATAAGCAGAAATTGTATGCCGCTACGGATGCCTGGTCGTGCATTATGCTCTACGAAGAGTTGATGCGATTGGAGCAGACGGGTGATTACGAACTGATAAAAGTGATAGACGATGTACAAAGAAATTCGGCTTAAACGGGGTAAGGAAGAGAGTCTCAGACGGTTCCATCCGTGGGTGTTCTCTGGTGCCATCCTTAAAATCGACGAGGGTGTCGCTGAGGGCGATGTGGTGCGTGTGTTGGCTAATTCGGGCGATTTTATCGCTGTTGGTCACTATCAGGAGGGCTCGATTGCCGTCCGTGTGCTGTCGTTCTCTGACGTGCAGATTGACGATGAATTCTGGCATTCTCGCCTTTCGTCGGCCTTGAAAATGCGTCAGGCCATTGGTATTGCCGACAACCCTGATAACAACACCTATCGCTTGGTACATGGCGAGGGTGACAACCTGCCTGGCTTAATCATCGACGTATATGGTCAGACGGCCGTCATGCAAGCCCATTCCATCGGTATGCACCTGTGTCGCAAGGAGATAGCTCGTGCGTTGGTTGATGTGATGGAATCGAGGATTTCACATATTTATTATAAGAGTGAGACCACGTTACCATTTATGACGGCTGATGATATGAATGGATTCTTGTATGGCGGTAGTGACGATAATATCGCTTTGGAGAATGGCTTGAAGTTCCGTGTAGACTGGTTGAAAGGTCAGAAAACGGGCTTCTTTGTGGACCAGCGTGAAAATCGTTCGTTGCTTGAGAAGTTCTCGAAGGGCAAGCGTGTACTGAATATGTTCTGCTATACGGGCGGCTTTTCGTTCTATGCCATGCGTGGTGGTGCCGAACTCGTGCATAGCGTGGATTCATCGGCTAAGGCCATTGAATTGACGAAGCAAAATGTCGAGCTTAATTTCCCCAATGACCCTCGCCACGAGGCCTTCTGCGAGGATGCGTTTAAATATTTGGAAAGTGTGGGTCAAAGTTTTGCTTTGACCTATGATCTCATCATCCTCGACCCGCCAGCCTTTGCCAAGCACCGTGGCGCCCTGCACAATGCACTGAAGGGCTACACCCGTCTGAATCAGAAGGCTTTCGAGAAGATTGAGAAGGGTGGTATTCTCTTTACGTTCTCTTGTTCGCAAGTGGTCACGAAGGACCATTTCCGCAATGCAGTATTCACGGCTGCAGCACTGGCTAAGCGTAAGGTTCGCATCCTGCATCAGTTGCATCAGCCTGCTGATCACCCCATCAATATCTATCATCCCGAGGGTGAATACCTGAAGGGCTTAGTACTCTATGTGGAGTAAAATTGAGCGATATATCAACAGATATAAACTACTTAAAAACAGTGAATTATATATTGTTACTTTAAGTGGTGGTGCGGATAGTGTAGCGCTGTTGCTGCTGCTTAAAAATGCCGATTTCAACGTACATGCTGCCCATTGTAATTTCCATCTGCGAGGCGATGAATCGGATAGGGACGAGGCGTTTTGTGTGGAGCTCTGTCAGAGGCTTGGCGTAGAATTGCATCGTGCTCATTTCGATACGCGTGAATATGCGGAACTTCACAAGGTGAGCATTGAGATGGCGGCTCGCGAACTGCGCTATAAGTGGTTTGAGCAGTTGCGTGAAGACATTGGAGCGGCTGGCATCTGTGTGGCTCATCACCGTGACGACTCTGTGGAAACGGTACTTTTGAACCTTGTGCGTGGTACCGGATTACGTGGGTTGACGGGTATTCAACCACGAAACGGGTATATTTTACGCCCGCTTTTATGCGTTTCGAGGGCTGAAATCGAGGCTTTTTTGGCTGAAAAGGGGCAAAAATACGTCACGGATAGTACAAATTTGGAGGCTGACGTGCAACGGAACGTGGTGCGTTTAGAGGTGCTTCCGTTGCTTAGAAAACTCAATCCTGCCGTCGCTGAAAATATCCAGCGGACGGCTGAGAATTTAGCCGAAGCACAGCAGGTATTAAATGTAGCAATTGCTAGTATTAATAGTAGCAATATTTTGGATTTGAACGACTTGGAAAAGTACGGTTCAAATGAATATTTAGTATTTGAATGGCTCAAAAAATACGGTTTCAACGGTGACCAAGTTCGTCAGATTCTGGACGCAGAGACGGGTAAAATCGTGAGTTCTGCGATGGGTTATGATGTCTTAAAGGATCGTGGGCGCTTGATAGTTGAACCTGCGCTGGAACCCTTCAAACCTATGCGCATTCCTGAGGAAGGAACGTATGTTTTAGATGAAAAAACACGTTTTTCAGTGCGTAAAAAGCCCGCTTACGTGTCGAAAGATGCCCATGTTGCTACGCTGGATGCTGCCAAAATACGGTTCCCACTGACCATTCGTAGGGTAGAAGAGGGGGATTGGATGCAGCCTTACGGCATGAAAGGCAAGAAGCTGCTGAGCGACATGATGACCGACCTGAAGATGACCATCTTCGAGAAGCGCCGACAACTGGTAGTCGTTGATGCTCAGGGAATTATCGTGTGGGCTGCAGGACTTAGAGTTGTTGAGTTTGTTGCCGTCTCAGAAGCTACCAGAGAGGTGCTGGAACTTGCATTTTAAGCCAGAAGCACGCCACTTTGCCACAACGCCACTTTGCCACATTAAGCTCATTCTTGTGTCCTCTGATAGTCACCTTACCTTTCTTCTGAGGATGTTTATATTGTCGATGGTCACCTTTGGTGGCTACAAGGACCCATCCGTCAACTTCAAGCATTTTGATGACTTCAATAACCTTATATGCTTTCATATTTGTACTTTAGTTGGTGCAAAGGTAATAAAAAGAATAAAAAGAATACCATTTTGCAAACAAAAGCTTCGAAAAAGTATTCTTTTTAATACTCTTTAAGAAAGAAACACTATAGTGTAACTACTCAGCACCCTCGGCATGAGTAGTTGTCTTACTGTTGTACTACAGCAAGTATAGCATTGAATTTGGAGTTTCCGTTCTTCATCGCAGTTTCTGCAATGTAGTGTATTTTGGCAAAATCGTCGGCACCACTGTCAGTCCTGAAACAGCCGCTGACCTTCTGTTTTATCTTGATTTTCCTCACGCCCCGTTCACTGGCATTATTGTCATAAGGAACATGCGGGTCGTAGAGGAAGGTGAACAGATAGTCCTTGACTTTAAGGATGCCTCTCTTGAATTTCTCAAAATTTTCATCAAGGTGTGTGAGACTTTCACCTAAGAGGTTCTTCATCTTTGTCTTCAGTACCTTTATCTTCCTTGAGGTAATATGCCCCTCTCGCCTGAGCCTCATGGAGTGCTCTATCAGGTGGACGAATCTGTGCGACCATTTCTGATTCGTATCCAGCTCGTTCAGGTACTCTGCATTTCGAAGAAGGTGGGCCAGACATACCTGATGGTCCTTGACTTTCATTTTGAAGTAGCTTTGGTGTCTGTCAGTTACGAGCGTAGTATTGGGAATCCCCTTTGGAAACTTGGAGTCTATGGCCTGCTGCCCCCTCGACTTCATCTGGAAAACGTATGTAAGTTGGTCGTTCTGGAATATCCAGTTCCAGTGCAGCTGCTTTCCTATGGCAGCGCCAGTCTCGTCGGCCCCGACGACAGGAGCGTTCTCTAATCTCTTACGTATTTCCTCGTATGCCCCGTCGGCCTTGCTGCTGTTCTCCCTTAGTATGTTCTGTACGGTTCCCTCGCTGATCTTCTGGCCTGACAGGTCGGAGATGAATTCCGCGATTCTCTTGAACGGGACGCACTGGACGACGTTGAGGTATGTCACGAGTGCACGGAGGTTGTCGCCATACTTGATGCGACAGTTGGGGGCGCCGCAGTTGTTCACGCAGCCGCACTCACAGACCTTCTCGCAGTATTGCTCCTCGGTCGTCTCGACGACCAACTTGATGTCGATGATTTGTGTCTTGCGGATCTTCCTGTATGGTATGCCTTCCAGAGGACGGCCACAGCACTTGCAGTAGGCTGGCTCGTGTCTTATAATCCTGTCCGGATTGGCGACGGTCTTCAAGGTATGGCCTTCATGTCCAAGCTGCCCGCCACTGGGCTTTCCGCTTGGCTTGCGAAGGGACCTTGTCCTGCGCAGTTCACGGGCTGCGATGCTTTCCTGTGATGGAGGAATGCTGCTGTTGCTACTGTTCTTCTCCGGCTTACCTGAAGCACCAGGCGTGTCATCGCCTTCATCATCATTCTTGTCCAGTTCTTTTTCCAGTTCATGAATACGGTCTTTGGCATCTGACAGTTCGGACTTTGTCGAGGCAAGCTCCTGCTTTAGATTGTGTATCTCGACATCTTTCTGACCATTGATACGATTGAGACGTCCAATCTCCTCATTCTTCTCGGAATCGGACTTTTCAAGTTTGCGCAGACGCTGGTTTATCTCACGCAAAACATCGTCTATGTCGGTGCACGGTCTTGCCATTTCAGCTGCAAAGATACGCATCTTTCACAAAACGGCAAAATCGTAGGAAACAACCTTTAACACTGATCCCGAATCTAAGAAAAATGCAAAAACAAATCTCTCGGCAGAAAATGCGTTGAAGGGCGATAATTGACAACGCAGACTCGATAATTGCATCAGCGGAAACGTGTTTATCAATTCAGGCAGGTTTAGACTGTCAACACCTTCACCAATTCTATCTTGAGAGAATTCTTGAATATGTGGAAATCAAGCCAAATCAAGTTTACGAATTATTAACGTGGAATTATCGGTGGGGGTGCTGAGTAGTTACACTATAGTGTGTCATGTATTAGGTATCTGATACAACTTAGTTATTCTACCTCAGGAATGATGTATCATGTGCCAAGTTCCTGACATATTCAAATAACCCTTCGGACAACTTTTTGCCTTAAATCCTTTTTATTTTCAGAAAAAGTTGTATCTTTGCAGAGTGACAAGAAACCTTGCACGTGAATTTTTTACTTAATTGTTTCAGTATGGCTGCATGTAAGTTAAAGAAAGGTGACAGAATCTTCGAATGTAAGTATCACATGGCTGTCTTGACGGAATTGTTGACTGACCCTGTGGCGGAGATTCAGCATGATGGTGTCCGTTATTGGAGATGGACCGCTAAGGTTGTGGCAAATGGTGATGTTGTGGAATATGGCATCAGCGAGAAAGACTATCACTATGGACCATATCTCTATCGCAAGGATCTATACAAGTATGGGGAGAAGGATGCTGAGCGTGTGCTGCCTCCCTTCGATACACAAGAGGAAAAGGCTGTTACCGTCCAACGACTTCCTATTGACGCGGATGTGGAGATTCTGGGGCATGTTTTTCATGGCTTGGAGGACATCAGACAGTATGTTGAGATGTCGCTTTACAAGAGCTATGACAAGGGTGCGGCCAGTGAGTGGGAACCCAAGAAGAAATGTGAGATACATGTGGGTGAGATGTGGATGCCATACCCTTGTTTTGACTCAGAGGATTTTGCTAACGAGAATCGCTCGTTTAGCAATTTCATTTTTCGAAGCAGACCGCTGACTCAGGACGATATGCGACAATTGTCGGAACTGCCATCTAGCGGCTCCCAGTGTCGTGTCACTGACCATGTGCCACAAGATATGCTGCCTTTGCTATATTATTGTGGCGAGGGCAATGAAATGCTTTTTCTTGATGTATAAATACGGGCAACCATAGCTCCGCTGATATTGTGCCATACACTGAAGATGGCACCAGGAATGGTGGCGAGCGGATAAGCTGCAAAGTGGATGGTTGCCAGCGACGAGGCCAGGCCTGAATTCTGCATGCCCACCTCGATGGAGATGGCCCGCTTCTTGGGTTCTGTCAGGCCAAGCAGACGTCCGATGAGATAGCCCAGACTTAGTCCGCAGAGGTTGTGAAGCACGACGACCAGCACGATAATCAGTCCGCCAGCCATCAGCTTATTGGCATTGGCGGCAATGACAATAGCTACGATAAAGGCTATGGCAATGGACGAGAAAGCTGGGAGGTAATCCGTTGCCTTTTCAGTAAACTTAGGCCAAATCCATTTCACGATTAATCCGACGACGATGGGCAGGATGACTACCCAGAGAATGCTCAACAACATGCCCACCACATTGACGTTGACACTCTTTCCTGCCAATGCCCACGTCAGCAATGGCGTCATGAACGGGGCGAGTAGGGTAGAGACACCTGTCATTCCAACGGAAAGTGCCAAGTCGCCTTTTGCCAGATAGGTAATCACGTTCGATGCCGTGCCGCCAGGACAACAGCCTACCAGTACGACACCCAGCGCCAGTGCCTCGTCGAGCTGGAACGCCTGAGAAAGACCCCATGCCAGCAAGGGCATGATGGTGAACTGGGCCAGACAGCCGATGATGACATCTTTAGGGCGACTAAAGACAATACGGAAGTCTTGCAGGTTCAGCGTCAGTCCCATGCCGAACATCACCACGCCCAGCAGATAATTGATAACCGTAGGACGTATTTGTTGTAGCGCACTGGGGAATACCAATGCCAGCACAGCAGCAGCCAGCACTAGTATGCCCATATAATCTGAAATGTAATGACAGAGTTTTTTCATTGTGGTGAATATTGAATAATTATTGTTTCGATAATGCGATTGTGAGCACGCCAGCAGAAAGGGCAGGTACGTCGAGTATGACGTCACAGCCATCGGTCTGGGGCGTGGATTTCTTCAGGGCAACGGCCTGTTTGTTCTCCATGCTGTTGGCTACCGTCAGCGAACCAGGGGCGTAGTACTCGAAGGCAGCATCCTTCACACCAGTCCAGTCGCCTTTAACGCGTAGAGTGGAGGGTTGGTCGGTAGGGTTCACCACCTTTACGATGACACCAGAGCCGTTCTCTTGCATGGTGGTGCTCACACTCAGATTGCCCGTTTCGCCACTATAGGCCAGACGGTACTTAGAGAAGTGGTCGTACCAGAGTTCCGTCACCTGGCAGTTGGGTGCCTTGAACAAGTCCTTATAGTCGAAATTGATGAAAGCGTTGTTCCAGTCGGGGGCATCAGTACGACGGAGGAACAGGGCAGCAGCACCCATCGCCACGACATCGCGCGCCTCGCACATGTTGAGGAATCCGCCAGCAAACAGACCTGTACGCCAATCGATGCTGTTCAGGTTCCACTCCGAGATGAATAGTTTGATGTTCGGATTGGGTCCATCGGCAATCATTTGGGCATAGCGGTCGTACTGCTGTCCTAAGCGTACGGGACCTGTGGCATAGCCGCCCTGCTGCTCGTAGTGGTGCAGACTCAGATAGTCGAAATAGTTGCCGCTGCGCTTGATGAACTGCTCGTCCTCACGGAAGCCACCACATGCGATGATCTTGATGCTGGGGTCAATCTTACGCATGGCTGTGCTGAAATCGCGCACGCATTTCTCATAGCGCTCGATACCCATCTCCCACATCTCGTTGTCAATCTCCCAGTACTTCACGTTGTAGGGTTCCGGATGTCCGTTGGCGGCACGCTTGGCGCCCCACTCATCAGTGGCAGGAGCATTGCAGTAGCGCAACCAGTTCACCGCATCTTGAAGAATCTGGTCGTACTCCTCGGCAGGACGTTCGAACTTGACACTTACCACGATGATAGGTTCTGAATTAATCTCGTGGCAAAAGCGGATAAACTCGTCGGTGCCGAAGCAGTTCTGGTCATAATCGAGCCACATCCAGTGGGCCCAGCGCTCACGGTTCTCCTGCGGACCGATGCCCCATTTCCAGTCGTACTGAGCCACGTAACCTCCACCAGGCCAGCGCAGGCAGGTGGGGTGCAACTCCTTCACGGCCTTCAGGATATCAGGACGGAATCCGCCCAGATTCTTACCCGTCTGAGTGGTCATTGTAGCCATATCGACCTGTACCGTTCCGTTCTTAACCATGATGACGAAGTCGCAGTCGCAGCTAACCTTAGTTATCTTCCTAATGATCTTGGCGCCGTGCTGATCGGCGATGCGGCGCTGTGCTTCACTTAACTCGAAACCAACGCTATCCTCGGAGATTCGGAGATTACCTTCGATCATCTTGGGAACAAGCGTGAATTCGTATTTCTTCCAGTCCTTGCTGACCTTAAACGACTGGCGTGCAATGATATTACCTTTCGTACTGCGCAGTCCGACAATCAGTTCGCCCTTACCTTTCGCATAGATGGAGCCCACTAATTTCTCGCCATTAACGTCCAACGGACCTTGGAAAATACCTGCTTCAGTCTTTCCTGCCGTAATCTCCTGCGAGTAGCGCATGTTCACGGCATCGTCCTTGACGAGACGGTATTTGCCACCCTCGCCAAAAGCTGTCCATTGCTGGGCGACAGCGGGAATCTTTACGTCGCCAGGGGTGCCCTCAAACAATGTCTTTCCATCAGCAGCTGTCAGCTTAATGTTACGGTAAGTGGCCTCCGTGTAATTCACCCAGAACGTCACGTAATTACGGTTGGCACGCTCCAATCCGTCGCAGGTCAACACCTGCTTGCCGTCCCAATAGACGGTTACCTTGCTGCCACGACTTTCGATGCGCAGCTTGTGCCACTTCTGACTCTCGTTCACCTGCTCCTTCGTAGCCGGAGTCGATGCCAACGGTACGAGGGTGTTCATGCGACGGGTCCGTCCTCCGAAACCTTGCACTTCGCGCACTTCCATCTGGCAGACAGAGAAGTCGGCTGTGGCGCTCTGCTGTTGCAGTCTGGCACGTGCTGCAGCCTCGTTGGCAGCGTCAATCTGAGCCTGCGTCTGTGCAGGAGTAAACGTACGGCTCTCGTAATACGGGTCGTGTATGCGTATATAATAAGGTGAGCCGTCAGCCTTGTTGCGGATGGCGAATCGGATGTCCATCAGACCACCACTCCAACTGCGCCTTGCCAGTTTGTAGGCACGCCAGTTCACATCCATTGTCAGGTCGAAGTCGCAGGTATTGATGCTGTCAATCCTGAGCGGCTGCTCGTAGCGGGTAGGGGAATGAAGCACCATATCGTCGTCCATATACCAGCCGTCGAAATAACCATCGCGCGGAGGGATGCCAGGATACTGTTCAGGTTCGAATGATCGTTCCTGGATGAGTTCCTGCCACACACCGTTGTTGGCACTGAAGTAGATGTGTTCGAAGAGCTGTCCGTAGAGCATCTCGTCGATGATGCCAGAGGGCAGCTTGCTTTCAACTGTAATGGCATACTCGCTTTGACTTTTGGCAATCGTACTGATTGCAAGAAGGACGAACAATAGGTACTTTTTCATCTTGTTTAGTTATTTTGTATTTTACTGGTTTCGTCAATATGCACATTACACCTCCTGTAGGGCATAGTATTGATAATCGCGAACTACACGCTCCAGAAAATGATAGCTGTTCTCTGACCGTTGGTCAGAGTGTGGCGCTGCAATAGTTTCGCGAACATGAGTAATGCCCAGAACCTGACGAACTTTTTCGGCAAGAGCCATGACATGCGGGTCGTTAGGTGCACCCTTCAACGTCTGGGTGATAAGGTTCACCTGCTCCAGACTCAGGTCGGCAGCCTGCGGATAGAAGGGCTTGTAGTCAGGGCTGAGATGGTCGAACTCGTCGAGCGTCACACTGCTCTTGTTGTAGCTGCCCAACTTGATGACCATCGTGCCAGCAGCCATATCGCCAAAACGCTGGTGGTTGCGAGTAACCAGCATGACGAAGATGCCGAGGAACCCCATCGTAGGTCCGTCGGCAATCCACAGCAGCCACCGCATGATGAGTGCGCCGAGACTGGGCATAGAGCCGTCAGTCTTAACCACACGTAGCTTGATGAGTCGTTTGCCAGGTGTTTGTCCGTGGTTCAGGAGTTCCCACAACAGCGAATAGAACATGATGGGAATGAACAGCAACAGGATGTATGCTGCATCCTTTATGATGGTATGGTCAACCACATCGTCGATGTTGCCGATAAGCCAAATAGCCGCAAAAATCCAGACGAGTTCTATACCCCAGTCAATGAGTTGGGCAGCCATGCGGTGCCCCAAGCTGGCAGGTGTCTGATTGATACGGACAAACTGTCCTGTGACGATATGAGGTGTACGTTCCATACGATTTTTTGCCTTATTCATCGAAATTGTTTGCAAATTTAATTATTTTTATTTACTTTTGCTCGAAATTTCTGAAAAAACTGATGAAAGAAGTGGTGTTTATCCGCCGAAACATAGAAAAATGGCGGCAGATGGAGCAAATAGCAGAGCATTCGGGTACAACGACGCCTGAGGTGCTGGCCGATGCCTATCTGGATACAACATCCGATTTGGCGTTTGCCCAGAGTCACTATCCCGAGTCGCGCATCACCATCTATCTGAATGGTCTGGCTTCAGCCCTGCATAATGAAATCTACGCCAATAAGCGTGAGAAATGGTCGCGCATACTGACATTTTGGACCCGCGAGGTGCCTCAGACCATGTGGGAGGAGCGCCGCCAGTTGCTGGTGTCGTTCGTAGTTTTCGCCATTGCCGTCTTCATTGGTGCTGTGTCGCAGTTGCACGATACCGAGTTCTCGCGTCTGATATTGGGCAACCAGTATGTCGATATGACGCTGGAGAATATAGCCAACGGCGAACCGATGGCAGTGTATAATGGTGGCAACGAAACAGACATGTTTCTGGGTATTACCATCAACAATGTCTACGTGTCGTTCGTATTATTTGTCATGGGCCTATTTACCAGTATTGCCTCAGGGTGGTTCCTGGTGCAGAACGGCATCATGCTGGGTGCGTTCCAGACGTTTTTCTATCAGCACGGCCTATTGGGAACGTCGATGCTGGCTATCTGGCTTCATGGAACCTTAGAGATATCGGCCATCATCGTTGCTGGTGCAGCAGGCATCACGATGGGCAACGGCTGGCTGTTTCCTGGTACCTATTCACGTCTGGCGTCCTTCCGTAGAAGTGCACGACGTGGCCTTAAAATCATCGTCGGCACAGTGCCGGTATTTGTCATAGCAGCATTCATCGAGGGCTTCTTTACCCGTCATACCGAGTGGTCTGATGCAGTACGACTGACCGTTATCCTGTTGTCGCTGCTATTTGTGGTCGGTTACTATATTTATTTACCCTATAAACATCATTATGGAATCCAAAGCAAAGAAAATCTTGATTTACAAGGTGCGCAACTTCAGCGAGAAGTTTGACGACACGTTTGCATTTGTTCGTGAAAACTGGAAGGTGTTGTTCAAATACCTGACGTATTTGGTTCTGCCTGTCTGTCTGGTGCAGGCTGTAGGCTTGAACAGCTATATGGAGTCAGTCTTTGACATGTCGTCCGTTAATTCCAGTCGTTCGTCAGACGTCGTCAGCTTGTTACAGAATGTAGGATGGAGCTATGGCATCATCGTCCTTACCAGCATTATCGGCGCCATGTTGCAACTGTCAGTCGTCTATGCCTACATATCATATTACAACGGCAGCGAAGACCATTTAGTTGATGTAGCTGGCAGCACGTTTAAACCCTTGTTGATGAAAAATCTGAAACGCAGCGGTCTGGCCATTCTGTTTTGGATAGGACTGTCTGTTCTGGGTATTTTTGTGACAGTTACGCTGGGCTACCTGCTGTCGTGGTGGATACTTTTGCCAATAATCCTAGGCGTAGTGGCAGTGGCTATTCCGCTGATGCTCTTCATGCCAGCCTACCTGTTGGAGGACAATCCCCTGTTTGGGGCTCTCTCGAAGGCAATACGTTTGGGATTTGCCACCTGGTGGGGTACCTTTGCCCTCATCCTCGTGTTGGGCTTCATCGTCAGTTTTTTCCAAGGCATTTTCGCTATACCTTATTATATAACTGTAGTTGTCAAGACCATTATGGGATTACAAGGCGGCAGCGAGTTCTTCGACTCGGCAGGCTATAGCTTTATGACCTACCTGTTTGGTGTCCTACAGTCGTTTGCCACCTATCTGGTGGGTACCATCCTGGCTGTCGGACTGGCTATCCAGTATGGGCATGCCTCTGAGAAAATAGATCACGTGACGATGGAGGACAATATCAACCGTTTCGAAGAATTGTAATCGCCTCATACCTCTCACCACTTATGCTAGTCCCTGATACTCTATGCTGTGATACTGCGCAGATTCATGCGTGGCAGGGTGATGCTGCCTATGACTATCAGCGAGAACTCATGGATTGGCAACCCAGTCTGTGGAAATGGCTGCTGATGCAGCTCGAAGAACTGTTGTCGTACATTCTGGGTTCTGAGACGGCATCGTCTATCACTGTTCCATTGCTTATCGCGTTAGGATTGGCCATTCTGCTGCTTGTCATCTGGTTTATCTACAAGACACGTCCATCAGTTTTTCAGCGTAATCAGCTGTCGAACATCGGAACTGAGGAAGAAGAGAATATCTACGGCATTGACTTTGACGCCAGCATCCGTCAGGCTATAGCCGTTGGTGACTACTGTCAGGCAGTGCGTTATGTCTATTTGCAGACGTTGCGCCATCTGAGCGATCATGCGAAGATAGACTGGATGCCCCAGAAGACACCCAACCAGTATATCCTTGAATATAACAAGGATGATTTCCGCAAGTTGACAACCCTCTTCCTGCGTGTCCGTTATGGTAATTTTGAGGCAACACCGTCCATGTATGACAGCGTGGTACTGTTGCAGTCGTCCATTTTCAAAAAGGAGGAGGGCCAATGAAGTTCAGCCGTATCTACATATTCTGCATTCTGCTCTTCCTGTTGTTGGTGTTCCTGTCCGAATACCGCATGCCCAAGCATTTCCGATGGGAGCCTACGTTCAGTCATGCAGACAAACAGCCCTTTGGATGTTACGTGCTGGACAGTATACTGTCTGCTTCGTTGCCACAAGGCTATACCGTTAACAGTCAGACGCTCTACCAGATGCGTGACCTGAAGCAGCCTCATGGTATTCTGCTGATAGCTGACGAAATGAGTGAAATGACGAAGACGGATGTCAAATCAGTCTTAACTTTGGCTGAAAAGGGACATCGTCTGTTGTTGGTTACAGGTTCTTGTGGACACCTGATGGAGGACACGTTGCGTTGCCATAGCTATCAAAGAGGGTCTTCCATGCCGTTGGTGCAGTATGCAAAGAAAGGTTTTGGGCGAGACACTATTGAATGGTTTGCAGACCATCGCTACGAGAGATGCGAGTACTGCTTCTATCCCCAGTTGCTTAATCACGAAATGGTTGTGCAGACCGATTCCATTGCCTGTCGGATACTGAGCAATATGGTCGATACTGTCAAATCGAATCTGGCTACGGCAGTCACTTTCCCCATGGGTAAAGGCAGCATCACGTGGGTATGTACGCCGTTGATATTTACTAACTTTGGCATACTCGATGCCAATAACCATGAGTATATTTTCCGTCTGTTGACAGAAACGGGTGGTCTGCCTGTTATTCGTACAGAGGCTTATGTACCAGCCGTCCAGATGGCAGAGCAGACGCCGTTGCGTTTCATTATCAGTCAGCGACCGCTACGATGGGCTCTCTATCTGTCGTTGTTGGTCGTACTGCTATCGATGATTTTCGGTTTCCGTCGACGACAGCGGGTGATTCCTGTAGTGGAGAAACCCCAAAACCATCTGTTGGAGTTTGTCCAGTTGATAGGAACACTCTATTATCAGCGGCGTGACTGTCGCGACGAATTATTACAGCAATCAAACAAATATAAGAAGATATGGAAGAAAACAACCAAGAAAGAATCGCTCTCGCCGAATTCCCCGAACGAATAGGTGTGTTGCGCGACAATGTGTCGAAAGTGATAGTTGGACAGCAGGAGACTGTCGACCTGGTACTGACAGCTGTCATAGCTGGTGGTCACGTGCTGATAGAAGGTGTGCCTGGCGTTGCTAAAACCTTGTTGGCGCGACTGGTTGCACGTCTGATAGACTGTGACTTCAGTCGCATTCAGTTCACTCCAGACCTGATGCCCAGCGACATCTTAGGTACCACTGTGTTCAACATGAAGACCCAGGAATTTGATTTCCACCCAGGGCCTGTATTTTCAGAAATTGTGTTGGTAGACGAAATCAACCGTGCACCAGCCAAGACACAGGCAGCCCTCTTTGAGGTGATGGAGGAACGTCAGGTCACCATTGACGGTGAAACCCACCGTATGGGTGATATCTATACCATACTGGCTACTCAGAATCCTGTTGAACAGGAGGGTACCTACAAGTTACCTGAAGCACAGACAGACCGTTTCCTGATGAAGATAACGATGGGCTATCCGACGCTCGAAGAGGAGGTGAGCATTCTGGAGCGTCACCATGCCAATCGCTCGTTGGTAAAATTGGAGGATGTAAAGCCCGTCATTACCCGCCAACAGTTGGCTGAGTTCCGTGGCTTGCAGAACGAAATATTTGTAGAGCCCTCGCTGTTGCGCTATATCGCTGACATCGTACAACAGACACGTCAGAGTAAGGTCGTATTCCTTGGAGCCTCGCCACGTGCAGCTGTGGCTATGCTCAATGCCTCGAAGGCCTATGCCCTGTTGCAGGGACGTGACTTCGTGACTCCTGACGATATCCAGTTTGTGACACCCAGTATTCTGCAGCATCGTCTTATCCTGACTGCCGAAGCGGAGATGGAAGGACATACCCCTTTGAAAGTGGCTCGTCGTCTGATGGATCGTGTGGAAGTACCAAAGTAAGCGAATAGTGAAAAGTGAATATTGATAAGATTCCTGCCACAGTAGTTCCATGTTTCTGACACGTAGACTATATATCGTCCTGACAGCTGTCATCCTGTGTATTGCCGCAGGATGGTGGTGGATGCCGTTGTTCCACATCGGTCGTCTGCTTTTGTTGCTGCTGCTATTGGTTGTCTGTGTCGATGGGACAGCCCTTTGGCTGCATAAGGCCATTCGTGCTGGGCGACAGTGCAGCAACCGTTTCAGTAATGGTGACGACAATGTGGTACGCCTATGGGTGGAGAGCGACTATCTTTTCCGAGTCACGCTTGAGATGATTGACGAGATACCTCATGTGTTTCAGCGTCGTGATGTTTGTTTCTATATGACGCTTCGTCAGCAGGAAGGAAGAAAGGAACTGACTTACCGTCTACGACCTACCAGTCGTGGTGTTTATGGTTTTGGGTACATCCGTGTGTTTGCAGCTTCGCCCCTTGGATTGTTACAGCGACGTTATACGTGTGGTGAAACGCAAGATGCAAAGGTATATCCTTCTTTCCTCATGCTTCATCGCTATGAGTTCCTGGCCATCCATCAGAATCTGAAAGATACGGGTATCAAGCGAATACGTCGTGTGGGGCACCATACCGAGTTCGAACAAATCAAGGACTACGTGCAGGGTGATGACTACCGTACTATTAACTGGCGTGCTACTGCCCGTCGTCATCAGCTGATGGTTAACATCTATCAGGACGAACGTTCACAACACATTTACCACCTTATCGATAAGGGCCGCGTCATGCAGCAGGCTTTCAATGGAATGACGTTGCTTGACTATGCCATCAATGCTACATTGGTGCTTTCCTATGTGGCTATGCGTAAGGAAGACCAGGCAGGACTCATCACCTTTGCCGACCATATAGACACCATGCTGCCTGCTTCGCGCCACAGCGGACACATGCAGCGGATACTGGAAACACTCTATGCCCAACAGACGGATTTTGGTGAGACTGATTTCTCGTCACTGTGTGTGCATGTCAACAAACATGTGTTACGTACTAGTTTGCTCATCGTATATACAAACTTTATCGGTATGGTTGCCCTGCAGCGACAGTTGCCGTTCCTACAACAACTCAGTCGTCGCCACCGTGTGCTGGTGGTGTTCTTTGAGGATGTGGAATTAGCTGAGTATGCTGCTACACCTGCTGTCAGCAAGGAAGATGAGTGTCGTCATGTGATGGCTGAGAAATACATCTACGAGAAGCAGTTGATGGTGTCAAAGCTTCGCGAAAATGGCATCTATGCCTTGCTGACTGCTCCCAATCATCTGAATGTCGACATCGTCAACAAATACCTGGAGATGAAATCGCAGGGACTACTTTGTTGAATTAACGATCTTACGTCCGTCGATGATGTAAAGACCAGGCTTCAGATTATCTTTTGACAACTGTCTACCGCTGAGGTCATACACTTTTGAAGAGGTTACTGGTTTGTCGGCATTCACTCGTGAGATAGCTGTTGGAACAAACGACAAAGCGTGTAGGGTTACCAGTCCCAGCACGAAGTCGGCATTCTTTGCCGTATCGGTATGGAAAGCAACCACGTAATCGCCTGTCTCAGGAATATCGAACTCGAAGGTCTGCTGAACGGTGCCAGAGAACTTCTTGCTTGTGCTGGCTCCGATGTTGACGGTAGGTGTGTATGTCTGTGACGCCACAGTCTGTCCGTCAAGTCGTTCAATGGCAATGGTTACTGGTGTAAACGCAGGTTTGTTCCAGTTGCACACCTTGTATTTGACAGCATAATGTCCTGCGTGCAAGCTCAGGTAGGAATGAGACGTCCTATCGCCAAATTTGGCCCATGCGGTTGTCTCTCCGACGGAATTCTGCACTAACAACCCATATTCGAAGTCTTTCGTAGTATTGGTAAAACGTAGAATGCGAGGTCCACTGGTGTAGGGTAGTCCACCACCCACACGCTCCACAGAACCATTGCTGACGTGCCAGTTCTGTGGTACTGCACCCTCGCACTTGAATGTCGAATACAGACTGAAAGCAGAGGCTGTTGCAGTGCAGTTGACCATACATGATGATTCACCCGTTTTTCCCAGATCGTCGGTGACCACTGCGCGCAGTTCGTGTTTGCCTGCTGCAGGGGCTGTCAGCGTTGCCTGATAGGGAGCCTCTGTCTGTGAGCCTAACAGTTTGGCACCATCATAGAATTCCATCTTGACAATAGTACCGTTGGTGGGTGTTGCGGTAGCTTCTACTGTGATATCATGGAAAGACTCTTCTCCTTTAGGGGCTAAGCAGAGTTGCAGGGTTTCGCCAGCAGGCTCAGTGATTCTTGCCAAGGGCTGACCCAAGGAGAAACGCTTGCAGAAGTTCCAGATCAGGTGGCGGTTCAAATCCATCGGATAGTGTCCGCCATTATGATAGGAGTAAAGCCATACCTCGCCACCTTTCTCACTGCCTGTCCACTTCTCCAAGTCACCATCGTACCAACTGCTGCTGATAGGTTTGTATTTGGCTGTCTTTGAGTATCGCGTGTGCTTGTCGTGCTTGGCATAGTTCTCGATATAAGCATGAATACCATATTGCTCGTAGCCAAAGACATCGTCGTCATAGGCAATACATTCTAATAGGTTGACGGGCTTCTTGCAGTTGTTCCAGGGTTGTTCGGAGAACTGGATGCCACTTGTCGGAGCAAAGGCAGCAATCTTGTCCTGCATCTTGCTGATACAATGGTGTATGAGCATGGAACCCATTGAGAATCCTGACCAATATACGCGGTCTGTGTCTATATCGAAACGATTGGCCATCTCGTCAATGGCTTTGATAACGAAGTTCTGATCCATTGTGCCGCCAGTATCCCATGTGTTACCGTCGCTGCGAAGGTAGGTGATGACAAACTTGGCTGTGTCAATCATCTCGTACATTTTGTCAGACCCGTATTGGTATTCAGGGTCTTGATTCATGCCGTGTGTGACGATGAATAATGGCGATTTGGCTGGGAACGAATTGGGGGTGAAAACCACCATGTTTCGTTTTTGACCGTTGACAGTGATGTCAATCGACTCCTTTTTGTAAGCAGACACCTTCATGACTGAGAAGATGATAAGGATTAGGGAAATAATTCTCTGACCCTTGGTCAAAGTGTGGCCTAGCAATGAACGTTTCATAGTAACTACTCAGTCCTCATTACAGCTTCAGTAATCAGCAGTTGGATGCCGTTAATAAAAGCTAATGGGCATCGGATAAGGAATAGTCTTATGATGCGGGCAACAGCATCCAGAAGCATCTAACCGACAGTCTTTCAGTAC
>JAFVHO010000093.1 GCA_017474485.1 Prevotella sp. | reverse complement strand
TACTTACAACATCACTCTTAAGGAAGACAACGCTCTGCTCGACGAAGTGGTTGTCGTAGGTTACGGTGTCCAGAAGAAGAAGCTGGTCACTGGTGCTACTGTTGAGGTAAAAGGTGAAGACATCACCAAACTGAACACCACTCAGGTACTCGGCGCTCTTCAGAGCCAGAGCCCTGGTGTAACCATCCAGGCCGTTTCTGGTCAGCCTGGTGATGGCTTTAAGGTAGCCATCCGTGGTGCTGGTACCAATGGCAACACCGCACCCCTCTATGTGATTGACGGTGTGGCTGGTGGTGACATCAACAACCTGAACCCTGCCGACATTGAGCGTATCGACGTACTGAAGGACGCTGCATCCTGCGCCATCTACGGTTCTGCTGCTGCCAACGGTGTGATCCTCGTGACCACCAAGCAGGGTAAGGCTGGAAAGATTCAGGTGTCCTACGATGGTAACATCGGTTGGTCAAACATCTATCGTCTGCCTCAGATGCTGAATGCCAAGCAGTATATGGATGTGATGGATCTCGTACGCATCAACTCTGGTGACGAACCACGCGACTGGAGTAAATATATTGACGCAGACCTGTTGGCCCAATATCAGAATGGCAACAACCCCGGTACTGACTGGGTTGATCAGATCCGCAACAAGAATGCCGTGACAACCAGTCATGCCCTAAACGTTGCTGGAGGTTCTGATTTTTCTAAATTCTCTACGGGTGTAGGTTATCAGTATCAGGACGGTGTGTTCGGAAATCCTGTCAAGTCAGACTTCCGTCGTTTCACCTTCCGTCTGAATTCTGAGCATGTCATCTATCGCAACGACAAGGGTATGGATGTCGTGAAGATTGGTGAGAATGTCTATTATCAGCATAAGCAGACTCAGGGTATCCAGATCGGCAACCAGTATTCGAATACCCTCTCGAATATGCTGCGTGCCAATCCTCTGATTCCTGTGAAGGATGCCAATGGAGAATACACCATGTACGACTATCTGAAGAATTCTGGTACCAACGGTTGGTTCGACTACAACCAGTTCTCAAGCAACCCAATCGCTGTGATGATCAATTCTCAGGATGGTAACAACAAGAGCCGCAGTTTCAATATCAATGCTGTGGGTTACATTGAAATCCAGCCCATCAAGGGCCTGACCTATCGTGGACAGATCAACTACAACCAGAGCAGTTGGAGTTGGCGTTGCTATCTCCCTATCTTCCACGTTCATGACCAGAATGGTGGCTTCCGTAATATCGACTCTGCTACTAACCAGGTTGGTCTGGGCTGGGGCTGGAGCACGACAAACACCCTGAACTATAAGTTCAACCTTGCACAGAAGCATAACTTCGACGTGCTCATTGGTACTGAGTACGGCATGTCCAAACCCGACTACGGTTTCTCTTTGAGAGCCGAGGCAACAAACTCTATCTTCGGTGATCTGAACCATGCTTATATGGACTTCATGAAGGATGTCAATGCCAAAGCCACAGTCGGAGGCTCGCCCTACGGCGACTCTCGCGGTATGTCATACTTCGGACGTCTGAACTATGACTTCAATGAGACCTACATGTTCTCGGCCATTATCCGCGCAGACGGTAGTTCTGTGTTTGCTCCCGGCCACCGCTGGGGTTACTTCCCCTCATTCTCAGCAGGTTGGGTGGTCAGCAACGAAAAGTTCATGCAGAGCACATCTTCCTGGCTCGACTTCCTGAAGATCCGTGCCGGCTGGGGACAGAACGGTAACAAGAACGTCGCTGATTCCTTCGCTTACCAGGCAACCTTCCAGTATGGCCCCTATGGTAACTATTCGTTCGGCTATGACAAGAATACCTACATTAGTGGTGCTTATCCCGCTCGCCTCGCCAACGAAGAGCTGACCTGGGAGACCTCTGAGCAGCTCGACTTCGGTTTCGATGCCCGCTTCATCGGCGGTAAGCTCGGCGTGGTTTTCGACTGGTATCAGAAGACCACGAAGGACCTGTTAGTGTCTGTGCCCGTCGCTCCGACGACAGGTTTCTCTGAGCAATTGAAGAATGCAGGAACCGTGCGTAACAGCGGTATTGAGGTAGCCTTGAACTGGCGCGACCAGATTGGCAAGGACTTCACATACGGTATTAACTACAACATCGCCTATAATAAGAATAAGGTGACCAAGGTGAACAGTGACCGTAAGTATAACGAAGGCGGTAGCGACAACCTCTCTCAGGGTACAGGCTACATCGCCCGTTTCGAGGAAGGCTTCCCTATCGGTTACTTCTATGGCTATCGTACACTGGGTGTCATCCAGAACGAGGCTGACCTGCAGAATTATATCAATGCCAACTGTGGTGGTAACGCCGCTAATTCACTCCAGGGCGAAGGCCTGAAGGTAGGCGACCTGATGTTTGCTGATAACAATGGCGACGGTGTCATCAACGCCGACGACAAGACCAACCTCGGTGATCCTCATCCTGACGTGACCATGGGTCTCTCTCTGAACGCTGCCTATAAGGGCTTCGATATCAGCGTGACAGGCTTTGCCGCTCTCGGCCAGCAGGTGGCTCGCAGTTATCGTAAGTTCGCCGACGGTGAAATGGAGAACTACACCACTGAGGTGTTCGACTACTGGACTGGTCCTGGCACCAGCAACAAGTATCCCCGTCTGGCTAAGATGAGTGAGGGTGTGAACTGGATGGCTATCTCTGATATCTATATCGAGGATGCCGGCTACTTCCGTCTGCAGAACCTGACCGTTGGTTTCGACTTCAAGAGCATCTGGAAGAGCAGTCCTTTCCAGCAACTTCGTCTCTATTTCGCTGCCCAGAATCTCTTCACCATTACCAAATACAAGGGTATGGATCCTGAAAATGGTAAGTCAATCTCCAGTGAACAGTGGGTTACGGGTGTTGACGTAGGTAACTATCCGCAGCCACGTACTTACATGGTAGGTGTAAATGTTAAATTCTAAAATCAGACTACGTTATATGAAAAAGATATTTTTATTAACAGCAGCCATTGCTACACTTGGCCTTGCTTCGTGTGACATTGACAATGTGGAAAACATCAGCGGTCTGTCAACCGAGAACTTCCCTGTCATGGAGGAAGACGGTGTTGCCGTACTCGCCGGTGTCTATGAGAACCTGAATGCAACCCACGCTAATCCTCAATGCTCATATCTGTATATGGCATGTCTGGCCAGTGATGACCAGTTTGGTGGTGGCGGTACTAACGATAAACTGATGCAGGCACTCGACCTGATGTGTAACTATGGTAACGACATGACCAACGTGTTCTGGGGACAGCGCTACGAGGGTATCAACCGTGCCAACACGCTGATTCAGGCACTCCCCAGCACTGCCATGTCAGACGAACTGAAGAATCAGTTCATGGGAGAGGCCCTGTTCCTCCGCGCCTATTATTACTATGAACTGGCCTCTATGTATGGTAACGTACCTCTGCTGACAGTCCCGAGTGGTGAACTGGTCACTCAGGGCGATGTGAAGGTGCTTTGGGGACAGATGTTGCAGGATCTCCGTGATGCTGTCAAGATGATGCCCGACGTACGCAAGAGCGACGGTCACGTGGACAAATATACGGCAGAGGCTCTGCTGGGTCGCGTATGGCTGTTCTATACTGGTTTCTATGGAAATGGTACTTCCACTGCAGAACTATCTAACACAACCTACAATCCTCTCACTTCTGTTGAACTTCCTGACGGATCGACAATGACCAAGCAGGATGTCATCACCGCTATTGACGACTGTGTGAACAACTCTGGTTATTCACTTGTCCCCGACTTCCGTAACCTCTGGGCCTATACCAACCGTTGCACCGTGGAGGATAATCCCTACACCGCAGGTAAGGGCTTGCAGTGGGTTGAGGATGACAATGGCGTGAACCCCGAGTCCATGTTTGCCATCAAGTTCAACAAACTAGCCTCATGGAGTACCACTATTGGATACAGTAACGGTATCGCCCTGCACTTCGGCGTCCGCGACGCTACTTATGAGAACCACTTCCCGTTTGGCCAGGGTTGGGGCGCAGGTCCTGTAAGTCCGAATCTCGTCAACGACTGGAAGGCTGCTGAGCCTAATGACATGCGCCGCGATGCAACCATTCAGGACTGGACAGATAAATCTTCCTATTCTGGCACTTACAAGTATGGCGGTGGTGATGACTTCGTTCAGGAAACAGACTTCTACGGCAAGAAATGGTCGCCAATCCTTACCAAGCAGAATGGCAACATGTGGCTATTTGAGAACGCGATGTATGGTGAGACTGGTGGTCTGTCGGGTGGCTATGGAAACAACTTCCAACTTGACAACATTCACGACCTCGTGCTCATCCGCTTTGCAGAAGTGCTGTTGATGCAGAGTGAGTTGAAGGAAGATGTGGAGGGTATCAATAAGGTTCGCGCAAGAGCAGGTCTTGATCCTATCTCTTCTTACTCTCTGACAGCCCTGCAGAACGAGCGCCGCTGGGAACTGGCTTGTGAAGGTATTCGCTGGAATGATATCCGCCGCTGGCACATCGCCTCTGTCGCTTTGGCAAAGCAGGAGAATCAACCCGTTTACTATTGCGGACGTGCTGAGACGAACACCGCGCATAACGGAGGTTATGCTGCACGCTACACGGCTACGGCTGGATTCCAGAAGATGCCTGAAAGCCAGGTGTCACTTGGCAGTGTTAAGCAGAATGACGGCTGGGGTGATGCATCTGGCGAATACACTGGCTGGTAATTAGAATGTTGAATTAATAATAACAGAAAAGATTATATGAAAAAGATATTATTAGGCATCTGCGCAATTGGACTGCTTGCATCCTGCGATCCCTCAAAGGATTCTGTCAGCACTCCAGACGCTATTGCAGAATCACAACTGGCTGCTGGGTTCAAATACACACAGTTGGCTATGAATGAGGACGGCTCATACGTGGAGTCTGCTACTGGAAACTACTTCACGTTTACAAGTCCTCGAGTTGTTACCATCTATCGTCTGAACGCATCGGGTGGTGAGGTAATCCTTTCCAAAGGATCATCTTCAGGTATGTTTACACTGAAGCCCACTCGCGGTTCCGATCCTAACCAGACATTCTATGTCCGTTCACGTGAGTTCAACGGTCAAGATGTGACTATCTCAAACAATGTTACCGTGGAAGTTCCTGGCGAACTGTCCTTGGAAATGAAAATCGCTTGTAGCGACGGTGGTTCCAAAGTCTGGAAATGGGACGGCACCGTGTTTGAAGATGGTGCAGTATGGGGTAACATCGGTTATACACCTGGCGAAGACTGGACGAGCGGTAAATGGTGGGGATGTCCTCCCGAAGACCTGACTGGCCAACTCCAGCACTCCAATACGGGTGTTGCCACTGGTGAGGAAAGTTCCAATGCCTATATGGTTTTCTCTGAGGAAGGAACCATCACGACATTCGATGGTGCTGGCAATCAGATTCGCAAGGGTGCCTTCGAAATCAAGGATTATGACAATGGCAACAAGATTTCTGTCAATGATGTACCTTGGAAACTCGGTACCTTGCACACTGATGCTGCAACCATCCTCTTCCCCTTCAAGATTAATGGCGGTGGTACTACTCCTACAGACTTTGATATTGTGAAGTTGACTGCTGACAAACTGCAGTTGGTCTATGCTGATGCAGGTACAGGTAGTTGGAGTGAGGCAACCTACTGGTGCTTCAAGAGCAATACTGACATAGGTGGTATGCTGGCTGGTTATGACGAGGCTGGTAAGGACTGGACATGGGATCCCTCAGTCACAGGCGCTGTCTGGGGTAACATGGGTTACTGCGGTGGAGCAGGTGCTGATGTAGGTACATTCGGAAACGGTCAGTGGTGGGGTGTTACTACTTCTGACGAGTTCAACGGTCAGCTGCAGCACACCGACAC
>JAFVHO010000092.1 GCA_017474485.1 Prevotella sp. | reverse complement strand
GATTACCTGCATCTGGTGAAGGAGCAGTTGCCCGAACTGGCAGACGTACGTATCTTGGTGGAGCCTGTCCATCGTAATACAGCACCCAGCGTGGCATGGGCTAATATGCGCATCAAGCGTATCAACCCCGATGCCAACATCATTGTTACTCCTTCCGACCAGATGGTGATGAACGAAGAGAAATTCGAGCGCAGCGTGGAGACGGGTATCGGTTATGTGAGCGAGAACGATGTGCTGTTGGCTATGGGTGTTCGTCCTATTCGTCCGGAGCCAGGCTATGGCTATATTCAGTTGGGCGAAATGAGTTGCAAACCTGATGTGTTTTGTGTCAAGTCGTTTACGGAGAAACCCGAACGCGAGTTTGCCACCATGTTTATGGAGAGTGGCGAATTCTACTGGAATACGGGAATCTTTATTTCAAACGCGCGCCATCTGACCAACTGCTTTGAGGATATTTTCCCCACTGTGCTGCGCAACCTGAAATTTGACATGCCCAACTATACCTACGAGGAGGAGTTAGAGTACGTTGCACAAAACTATCCGCGCTATCCTAACTTGTCATTGGACTATGCCATTTTAGAACAGAGCCGTTGCGTGTATGTGATGAAATGCGATTTTGGCTGGGCCGACTTGGGTACTTGGCATGCCATCTACGAGTGTATGAGTAAGACGCCTGACGACAATGTGACGCTTGATACTGAGGTGATGATTGAAGACTCGACGAATAATATCATCCGACTGCCTAAGGGCAAATTGGGTGTCATCAGCGGACTGGATGGCTACATCGTGGCCGAAGAGGGTAACGTGTTGTTAATCTGTAAGAAAGGCGACTCGTCGGCATTGGTACGTAAGTACGTCAGCGAGGTACAGTTGAAATACGGCGACGACTTCATTTAGATTCAACATTAAGGATTAAACATTAAATTTTCAGCATTTTACAGCATTTTAATGTTTAATATTTAATCTTTAATGTTTAATGTATTTTTACGCGGAGTTGTAGCAGGATGTCTGTCATCGATGAATGAGATATTTGCTGCAATCCGCTACCGATAGTGGAACGGTCAAAATAGTTGGTCGTTCCATATTTTATGATGGCTGTCAGTCGCTGTCCGACGGCAGCCTGTAACATGAGGCAATGGCGCAAGCCGTGACCGTAGTAGGCTGGAAACAAGAAGTCATACTGCACGGAGCGTTCGTACTGATAGAGGCGGGCATCGTAGCTGTCCGTGTGGAACCATCCGATATGGCCATCCATCGTTAGGCAACGCCATCGCCATGTGGCATGCTGTCCCAACATGATGCCCCGTTGCCAGAGATTGTCAGCCCACGTACAGACGGCATCGGCCTGTGACTGTAGTGACCACTGGGGCGACAGCGTGATAGTTGAGCGTAGGCGCAGTCGGTGTTCCGGCTGGTTCTGCAAGCGTTGTTTTTCGCTGTCATCACGTTGTCGGATACGCATCCTGTAACGTGCTTCAAGGTTCCATTTCTGCCCGTTATAACAGGTTGACAATAAAGCATCGAATGCATCACTCGGCAGGCTGACCTGATAGCGTGGAAAACTGAAGTGTGCATAGTCAACATAGCTTTGCAACAGCCAAGTCCTGGCGGGTTGCCACTTAGCACCCAGATAGACACCGTGTTCGTTCTGCACACTGCTGCCCTCCCCGAAACTCATGGCGTGCAGGGCCGAATAACGCTTGTCGTAATAACGATGCAGTAGCATGAGAGTCAGTGCATCCGTAGCCCGCCAGTTCATGGTGTTGATGGTGGCTAAGGCAGCCTGATGATTGATAGCCGTCTCGCCTGACATACCCCATCGGCTGGTGTTATAGCCATAGTCCACGCTGATGTTGGTAAAGTCTGATCCCGAGGCGGCATAGCGTTTATAGAGCACCTGCTGGGGAATCAGCTGACGGTTGAAGTGAGTATATACCATATTCAGGTTGACATGGAATGTGCCTTGCCGGTAGCCTATACTGCCACCGAAGTCTGTCTCATGGGTATTGTTTTTCTTGCTGAGCTCTGTCTTTGTACGATGGTAGCTGTCACGCAACAGGGTACGAGCCGTTCCGTCCTCGTTCAGTGTGGCATCCAGCGGTCGATAAGAGGCAAAGGCTGTCAGTCGCCAATGGTCGGCCAAACGTATAGTGGCTGCCGCACCTTGCAGATAGTCGCCTTGTGAACGAGAAGCATGGGCTGTCAGCATGTGTGTGGAGCGCCCCATGGACTGCAACGTGGCCAACTTGCCCAGGCTGAAGGCGGTATTCATGACCAGTCCCATACCCATCTGTACGCGATACATGCCAAGGTTCAGTTCCTCGAGTTGTCCCATGTTGCGTAATTGTAGGTAGTAGCTGTAGTGGTCGTAACCCATTCGGTTCTTGTCTGAGAAGAATGGTTCGCCTGCATCCTGTGCTGCCGTGAGTCCGAACTTGATACGGTCGTTATAGTTGAACTGGTAACGGATGTCGTGACGGTATTTGTAGCCCAGATAGCCAGAACCGTCTGATAGGATGTCACCCTTGCGATCATAGAGTGGAATCTTGCCACTGACCACTAATTTGTGACGTCCATATTTGCCAACATCGCTCAGCCTTGGCCATACACGCCGAGGCATTTCAGAACCCACATACACGAAATGTTCCAACAATTGACGGGTATGGAAGTCAAGGCTGCCAATCATCTTCAGTTCGCCTATTGAGCGGATGGGCGCATAGCGATAGATGTATGCCACAATATCCTCCACCTGATTGGCAGAAAGAAAGGGTAAAGCCTCCAGTTCTTCGCGTGTCGTCTGATTCAGGTTAATGGGCGATGCAACCACCTCTGCCAGCTGCTCCATCATCGCTTCACCATACCCCTCCTCCATATCTTCTATCGTCATCCATTGCCGAAAGTCATCCTGCCAACTATCCTGGCTATAGGCAACCATAGACCATAGAAGAGCCAGTGCCAATATCAAATATCTTGTCATAACAATATGCAAAATTACATTTTTTATGTTGAAATTGCAAAAAACTTGTCTTTTTTCTTGTGAAAAAAGTATTTTGTTATAACTTTGTAGCCAAAACTAAAATATTACCAGCAAAATGAAAACATCTGCCCCATTGTCAAAAGTACAGTTTGGCCTCTATGTGGAGTGTGTAGCTCATCAAGGAGAGGCTTGTTATAATCTGCCCTATTTGTATGAGCTTGACGGCACATTGGACGAAGAACGCCTACGGAAAGCCATCGAGACCGCTGTAGCAGCACATCCCACGCTGTTCACGCGTATCGAACTGAATAACGAGGGCGACCCCCTTCAGACCATCGATGATTCTGAGACGTTTACGTTGAACGTTGAAAACGGGACATTGAACATTGAAAATGGAGGCACTTTCAATGGCCAGCCACTCATCACGCCCTTCGACATCTACAAGGACCGCCTGTTCCATATCCGTCTGCTGAAGGATGCGGAACATTTCTACTTCTTCCTCGATATCCACCATATCATTGGCGACGGCACCACACTGAAGGTGATGCTCAGCGACATAGACAAGGTTTACGGCGGTGGTACACTGGAACCCGAGGCGATGACGATGGCAGAGGTGGCAACGGCTGAAGCAGAGTTGCGCAAGACGGCAGCTTTCGACGAAGGCAAGCAGTGGTATGCACAGAACTTCGACTGCGGCGACTGCTTCACCCAACTGATGCCCGACCTTGAGGAGCCAGAGCACTCGGAGGCCAGTATGGTGAGGACGCTCGACGTGGAGATGGCCGAAGTGGACGCATTCTGCAAGGAGAAAGGCATCTTCAAGAGCAATTTCTTCACAACGGCCTACAGCTTCCTGCTGGCCAAATACAATCATGAACAGGAGTCGCTGTTTACCACGATTTACAACGGACGTAGCGACAAGCGCTTCCTGCACTCGGTGGGTATGACGGTGAAGACGCTGCCCGTCTATGCTAAGTTTGACAAT
>JAFVHO010000091.1 GCA_017474485.1 Prevotella sp. | reverse complement strand
CTTCAGGACCCTTACCAGATAAAAAGTGCTCAGGACTTACAGGCATTGGCAGCAGATGTTAACGCAGGAAAGACGTTTAACGGTGTCTATTTTAAGATGACCTCAGATGTTAATCTAGGTAATGTGTGCAACGAAAAACTTAATAAGAGTTGGACTCCTATTGGTGTGACAGGAACGGATGGCTTTTCGGGCTTCTTTGATGGTGACAACCACGTTGTTTCTGGTCTGTACATCAACAACAAAGACGATAAGCAGGGTCTTTTCGGCTATCTTAATCATGGCTCTATAAAGAATGTTGTGCTTAAGGATTGTTATATTACGGCCAATAGTCAGGTGGCAGGCATCGTAGGCTTAAATAGTGGAACTATCAATAATTGTGTTATTCAGGGAGGACTTGTCTCTGTCATAGGTTCCTTCAGTGATGGTGGTATGATTGCCGGTAGCTGTAAGAATGGTGCAATAGATGGATGCCGCGTAGAAAAAGCCAAGGTGTCTGGCAACTATAGTTGTAATATTGGTTTTGTCACAGGTAAGGCAGATGGCAGCTCGATTTGCAATAATGAGGTGACGGGAGCTGAATTGTCAGGTGGCGTTCATAAGGGTGCCATTCTTGGCTATAATGCGGGCAAGATGAAACTCGAGAAGAACTACTATGCTCTTAATATAAAAGGTGTAAAAGGTGGTTGCGATGATAAGGATGTCAATAATTCGAAGAATCCTGATGGTGCTGTGAAGTCTGACAAGTTGCAGCTATCAGCATTGTCAATGATAGCTACTTCTGTGGCAAAGGCTGCTCCTGCAGCTAAAAAGACCACTCCTGCAGTAGCTAAGAAAGCTGCTGAGACCAAAACGGCTCCTGCAGCCAAAGTGGCAACACCCAATGTGCCGAATCCCGTTAAAGTTCTGGCTCAGAACCTCCCTCAGAACAAGACTTACTCAGAGGCAGAATTGTGGCCATCTTCGCCTCAGACGGCACAATCAGCTACAGGTAGCAATGAGTCGGAGTTGTGGCCGTCAACAACATCTGCAAAGCCAAAAACAATAACGAGGTCAGAAACGGCTGTGAAGTCTGAAGCCCCTGCTAAACCGAAGACACAGGCAAAGCCCGAAGTACAGACATCTGCGCAGAAACCAATTACAACAGCAGCTGCCGCCAAGCAAGAAGTTGCTGCTGTACAGCCTGCTGTTGTATCTTCTGTCAAATCAGCAGACTCTCCCCAAGCAGACCCCAACAACTCGTATATTGTCAAGACCAAGGGCGTACAGCCTGTTACTAATAAAGTCAAGGCGGTGACGGTAGCAAATGATTCGATCAATAATGATGACGAGTCTGGTCCTACTGACTTTATGGGCAAGAATTTCCGTTATATGAGTATGTGTGACTGGAAAGATGGTATGCGCTTCATGGTCGTTCCTGAGAAATACGATATGCTGGTGAATACCTTCTGTGATGCTGCTACAGGTAAGGAGGTGAGCAGCAATCGTTTGCGCCATAAAATTATGGTATATAAGGGGCATGAGGATATGGCTAATGGCCGTGTTCATGTGAACTTTGTATGTGAAGATGACAAGAAAAACTACTACTATGAGTTGCCTAATGGTACCTTTGACGACTATTGTTTTGGTAAGTTGGGCGTTCCAACATTGGCTTATTTAGGAGATGTTGACAAGGCTCGTGAACTGCTGATGAATCAGGTCCTGCTGACCCGTACAGAATTCTTTCGTGAGGATACAGAGTGGAATGGCGATGGATTCAGGGAAGTGAAATATCCGAAGAATAAGGTTGTAACGGTCAAGGCGATAGGCGTGGGTACGCGTTCGTATCCAGTCAAAATTATCGTTGAAGACGATGAAGGTAACCAGTTCTATCAGAATGTAGCTATGTCGAGGATTAATAGTGGCATGCGTGATGATGAGTTCGATGTCGATAAAGAAAAGTTCCTCTTCCAAGGTTCATTTGAGTATACAGGTGGCGAAATGGCTGTCTCGAGCGATATCAGAAGCTATCTTAATCAGACTGTTCATACCAAGGTGTCTACGGCAATGAGCAGTAAAGGTTCTGGTAAGGTTCGTGATGTCAAAGTGCCCCGTTTTACAGGCTTTATCATCGACGAGATTAATCCCGTCAAGGATAGTCCTTATCATACTCTAACGTTACGTGAGACGGAAACACGTCGTATTTATTATAAAGATGTGTTGTTCAAGGAACAAGATCTGATGAACTATCGCGATGCAACGAGAGACGATTACTTTGGTTACATCTTCGGAATGGGCGAAGGTGCATTGCATAATACCAGCCTTGAAACACGTACGGCTATTCGTGAGGGTCGTGTCATTCCTGGCATGTCGGAAGACGAAGTTCTGATGGCCGTTGGTGAACCATTTAATAAGGTTAAAGACAGCAAGGGCGTTCGTGAATGGCTGTATACCCGTTCGAATGGTGTGCTGCTGGTCGTTCAGTTCAATGCGAAAGGCAAGGTTATCAAAGCTGGCGGACGTGCTACCAAGACTACTAATGCTTCTTCTGATAAAAAGACAAAAAAGAAGGCAGAAAGTAAAGGTAACGAAATACCTGGTGGCACCATGAAGACCGGCACGCCATTGTAATGTGTCAAATTGTCATATATAGAATCAAACATTATTAACTAATAGATTTACGAACAATGAAAAAGTTTTTGTTATTAGCATGTGTTACCTTTGCACTCACATCTTGTATTACTACAGTTAAAACATCCAAGAGTGCTGACACCAAAGGACAATTGCTCAGCGCCACAGTAGCCGACCTTGAGGTGTCACCTGTACGTGTCAGCTATTCGATGGCTCCAAGTAAGGAAATTCAGCGTGCCGGACTGGCTAATGTAAAGCAGGCTGCCGTTCGCGAGTGTTTGGAGAAGAATGGCAATGCCGATGTGCTGGTGGATGCAGAATATACTATTGAAAAGAAGAAGACGCTCTTTGGCCGTCGTATCAACCTCATCACAGTCACAGGTCACCCTGCTCGTTACAGAAACTATCATTCTTTGGATGACTCTGTTTGGAGTAATCGTTGGTTCCGTACAGGCTATCAGAATGGCATTACTCGTCCCTAAAGTCTTTCGACAATGAAACATGTTGTAAGTATTATGACGCTCTCTGTCGTCGTGTTGCTGTCATCGTGCGTTACTACCACGAAGACTGCTCGTACGGCTGCTACGAGTTCGTCAATCAAGAATGCCACGGTAGCAGACTTAAGGGTGGCAGACCATCGAATTTCCTATACGATGAGTCCGTCAAAGGCCATCCAGCGTGCAGGCTTGAGTAATGTCAAGCAGGCTGTCATTCAGGAGGCTCTGACATCGAATGGAAATGCTGATGTGATGGTTGAGCCAGAGTTTGTCATCGAGAAAGAGAAGTTGCTTTTTGGTTCGCGTATCAATAGTATTACCGTTACAGGTCGTCCTGCTTACTATGAGAACTTCCGTACGCTGCCTGATTCCGTATGGCATAAGCCTGGCTTCTATGGACAGCCGGATGTCGTGTATGTATGCTCTTGTAATGGTGACGATTGTGACGGCATTGGTTCAAAGCGTGGTGGTGTTGCTGGTCTTCTAGGCAAACGTTCCAATAAGAACTCAAATAAAATTGAGATTGAAGATACGGGCTGGCGTCGCTCTGGTATGGGCGTCTACTTAACGTTTATGGGTGGTTACGAAAAATGGAATGTGGGCAGCGGTCATAGTATCGGAAGTTATACTTTAGGTGATCTTGAAGACCATGGCTCCTATTTTGGAAGCATGTTGACCGTTGGTTATAATGTTACACCACATTTGTTCTTGGGTGTAGGCGCTGGAGCGTATTGGAGTGAACGTAAGAATATGTGCAATGTGCCTATCTATGGCAATATCCGTTATAATTTCTCTGGTCGTAAACTGAGCACTTGGTTCCTTGACTATAAGGGAGGCATGAATCTTGTTCCCAACACGAAGTCGATGAAAAATGGCTTCATGCTAGCTTTCTCTATGGGCCGTGACTTTGGACGCTTTGAACTGGCAGCACAGATTATGTATATGCAAGCTAAGAACAATGAAGACATATATTGGTCAAAGTCCACCTTTAGTAGTGTCAAGTGGGAAGTGCCACATGTTGGACTCGTGATGGGTATCGCGCTCTAAGAAATGTCTGGCATAGAAATTAAAAAGGTAAGGAACAAAACCGTTTCTTACCTTTTTTTGTAACGCTTTACGCCTTGTCGCTGATGGCCTGCATAATCTTAGCCTCCAACTCCTCGCAGAGTTCTGGATTGTCTTTCAGCATGTCTTTTACCGCATCACGGCCTTGAGCCAGTTTGGTATCACCATACGAGAACCACGAGCCGCTCTTCTTGATGATGTTGAAGTCAACACCCAAGTCGACAATCTCACCAACCTTCGAGATGCCCTCGCCGAAGGTAATCTCAAATTCCGCTTTACGGAAGGGAGGAGCGACCTTGTTCTTCACAACCTTGACACGTACTTGATTACCAATAACGTCGTCACCGTCCTTGATGGCAGTCACCTTGCGGATGTCTAGACGTACAGAGGCATAGAACTTCAGGGCATTACCACCCGTCGTGGTCTCAGGATTGCCAAACATCACGCCAATCTTCTCACGTAATCCAGTCACACCATGAGAGTCGGGAACACCCGAAGTCCATAGTCTAACCGCAAGGAGGGCGCGGCCGAAGGTGGGCTTGATAATTGGGGTGAAGTCGTAACAAGTAGCCGTTCGAGAACGAGCGGCTGGATCACCTCCTTTCTAAGGAGACATGCCGGTAAGCACTCCGGCAGACTTCCTAGGTCAGACCTTTCCTGCCTGGATTCTTACAATGTTTAATTTTGAGGGTACACCCTCAAGGAGATGGGCCTTTAGCTCAGCTGGCTAGAGCGTTCGACTGATAATCGAGAGGTCGGTGGTTCGAGTCCACTAAGGCCCACCACATTCTCAGTCTGACTGGGAAGATTCGGGGGTATAGCTCAGCTGGGAGAGCACCTGCTTTGCAAGCAGGGGGTCAGCGGTTCGATTCCGCTTATCTCCACCACCGGGGCTATGACCTCGGACTTTTGTACCTTGAAAACTGAACAGAGAGAAGAAGAAAAAGCAAGGCAACAGAGAGGCAAAGCGAAAACCATAATTGTGGAACTTTTTAACTAGGGTAAAACAATTACAATTTCGAGCGAAACCGAAATGGATGCCTGCATAATTCGAGAAACAGCTATGAGTAGATCAAGCAAATAAGAGCGCAAGGGGAATGCCTTGGCATCAGGAGCCGACGAAGGACGTGACAAGCTGCGATAAGCTTCGGGGAGCGGCACATACGCATCGATCCGGAGATTTCCGAATGGGGAAACCCACTATGGCAATACCGTAGTAACGTGCATTGAATCAAATAGGTGTACGTGGGGAACCGCCTGAACTGAAACATCTAAGTAGGGCGAGGAAAAGACATCAACCGAGATTCCGCTAGTAGTGGCGAGCGAACGCGGAGGAGGCCAAACCAGAGGTCGTAGATCTCTGGGGTTCGGACTTGCATCATGACCGAAGGAATCTAGTCGAATGGCGTGGGAAAGCCAACCACAGAGGGTGAGAGTCCCGTAGACGAAAGAGGAATTTGGCAGCGAGGATCCAGAGTACCGCCGGACACGTGAAACCCGGTGGGAACATGGGGGGACCACCCTCCAAGCCTAAATACTACCTGATGACCGATAGAGGAACAGTACCGTGAGGGACAGGTGAAAAGAACCCCGGGAGGGGAGTGAAAAAGTACCTGACACCTTGTGCTTACAAGCACTCAGAGCCCGTTAACGGGTGATGAGGTACCTTTTGTAGAATGGTCCGGCGAGTTATAGTCACTGGCAAGCTTAAGGTATACAGTACCGGAGGCGAAGGGAAACCGAGTGTTAAGAGCGCGTGAAGTCAGTGGCCATAGACCTGAAACCGTGTGACCTATCCATGAGCAGGCTGAAGACGGTGTAAAAGCCGTTGGAGGGCCGAACGCACGTTCGTTGCAATGACCGGCGATGACTTGTGGATAGCGGAGAAATTCCAATCGAACTCGGAGATAGCTGGTTCTCCCCGAAATAGCTTTAGGGCTAGCGTTGATATAGATTACCGGAGGTAGAGCACTGAATTGGCTAGGGGGCTAACGCTTACTGAACCTTATCAAACTCCGAATGCCGGCTAATTGATTCTGAGCAGTCAGACAGTGTGAGATAAGTTTCATTGTCAAGAGGGAAACAGCCCAGACCCACAGCTAAGGTCCCAAATTCATGCTAAGTGGAAAACGATGTGGGGTTGCAAAAACAACCAGGATGTTGGCTTAGAGGCAGCCACTCATTCAAAGAGTGCGTAACAGCTCACTGGTCGAGTGACCCTGCGCGGAAAATTTAACGGGGCTAAGCATGAAACCGAAGCTTGGGAAGTCTTAATGGACTTGGTAGGGGAGCGTCGAATACGGGGTGAAGCATGAGCGGGAGCACGTGTGGACTGTATTCGAGTGAGAATGCCGGAATGAGTAGCGCGAATTATGTGGGAATCATAATGGCCGAAAATCTAAGGTTTCTTGGGGAAGGTTCGTCCGCCCAAGGTAAGCCGGGAGCTAAGGCGAGGCCGAAAGGCGTAGTCGATGCACATACGGTTGAAATTCCGTAGCCGCCGAAATAATTAAGCACAGGGACACATAGAGATAGCCGAACCCCGGCGTTGGTAGACCGGGGCGAAAGGGACCGAACATCAGTAGGGAAGTCGGCGATGCTCTGTGGCGAGAAAAGCTGTGTGTATTTATAAGGCGCCCGTACCGCAAACCGACACAGGTAGATGAGGAGAGAATCCTAAGGCCAACGGGAGAAGGGTTGTTAAGGAACTCGGCAAATTGTCCCCGTAACTTCGGAATAAGGGGAGCCGACTACGGTCGGCCGCAGAGAATAGGCCCAAGCAACTGTTTACCAAAAACACAGGTCTGTGCTAAATCGAAAGATGACGTATACGGGCTGACGCCTGCCCGGTGCCGGAAGGTTAAGAGGAGATGTCAGGCAACGAAGCATTGAATCGAAGCCCCG
>JAFVHO010000090.1 GCA_017474485.1 Prevotella sp. | reverse complement strand
CAGTTGGTGTATACTAACCGAAATCACAGCATTTATGGTGGCAATACGCGTCGCCACCTGTATCGTCAGTGTATCGAATTCTTTGAGAAAGAGTTGAAGTGATTATTTTGTGATTTCCCCACGGATGCTGCGATTCATGATATCGCGCACCTGTTCTGGGTCATCGTAGTGCGATTGTAGAAACATCAGTTTGGTCACTGCACTCTCTACGGTTGAGTCGTAACCACTTACTACGCCTGCCTCCTGCAGGTGGAATCCTGTATCATAGCGACTCATTTCGACGCATCCTTGCATACATTGGCTAATGTTGACAATGACCTTGCCGTTTTTGGTACCTTCTTTCAATGCCTTCAGTAGCCAAGGACTTTGGGGGGCGTTGCCCGACCCAAAAGTGCGCATCACGATAGCCTTCAGGTTGGGTGTGTGGATGATATGTCGGATAAGGTCTTCACGAATGCCAGGAAACAGCGAGAAGATAATAACGTTGTTGTCCAGACGGAAATGTGGTGTCATGGATTTATCCCAATCGGGTTGCAGTATCCTGTTCTTGTGGTAGACGATGTTGACACCAGCCTCCACAAGATGCGGGTAGTTGAACGATTCGAAGGCGTTGAATTCCTCGGCACTCTGTTTCGTGGTGCGATTGCCTCTTAACAGGTGAGAATTAAAGTAAATCCCCACTTCGGGTACCTTCGCCCTACCGTTCTCGTCTTTGGCCGCAGCAATCTCAATGGACGTAATCAGGTTCTCTTTGCCGTCTGTACGCAACTGTCCTATAGGTAGTTGTGACCCCGTAAATATCACAGGCTTCGTCAGATTTTCAAGCATGTAGCTCAGTGCCGATGCCGTATATGCCATCGTGTCTGTGCCGTGCAATACCACAAAACCGTCGTACTGGTCGTAGTTGTCGGCTATTACATGGCTCAGGTCTGTCCAAAGTCGTGGGGACATGTCGCTGGAGTCGATGGGTGGCGAGAACTGATACGTTTCTATCTGAGTATCAAACTGTTCCAACTCAGGCACCTTCTGTAATAGATGCACAAAATCAAAGGGCTCCAGTGCACCTGTTTGCGGATTACGGTTCATGCCGATAGTTCCGCCTGTATATATTAGCAATACTTTACTTGTCATGTTTGCAAAGTTAGTACAAAATGAATAAAAAACCAAATTTTCCAGTCAAAGAATTCCATGCGTAGAAAAAAAATAATCAATTTGTTTGGTTGTTTGGTCACTATGTGTTAATTTTGCACCCAAAATAAACAAGACATAACGATTATGTGTGGAATAGTAGGTTATATAGGAAAGCAGGAAGCTTATCCTATTCTGATTAAGGGACTTCGCCGTTTAGAGTATCGTGGTTACGATTCTGCTGGTGTAGCCCTGATAAACGAGGGTGATGAACTGAATGTCTACAAGACAAAGGGAAAGGTAGATAATTTGACAGAGTATTGCAGTGATAAGGATGTGACTGGTCACATTGGTATTGCCCACACCCGTTGGGCTACCCATGGCGAGCCTTCCAGTCGCAATGCCCACCCGCACTATTCCCAGAGCCATAATCTGGCTATCATCCATAATGGTATCATCGAGAACTATGCCGACATCAAGACCAAGCTTATTGACAAAGGTGTGCAGTTCCAAAGTGACACCGATACTGAGGTGCTTGTACAGTTGGTCGAATATATTATGGTAAAAAAACAGATTCCTCTGTTAGAGGCTGTACAAGTAGCTCTTTATCAGGTTATTGGCGCCTATGCCATCGCTATTATCGACAAGCGTGACCCCACCCAGATTATTGCTGCCCGCAAGCAGAGCCCGTTGGTGGTTGGTATTGGTAAGGATGAATTCTTCCTTGGTTCCGATGCCAGTCCTATCATTGAGTACACCGATCAGGTCGTCTATCTGGAAGACGGTAATATTGCCCTGATTCGTTTAGGCGAGGAACTCAAGGTACTTAGCATTCTGGGTGAGGAGCAAGAGTTGCAGGTCAAGACGGTTGATATCGATCTGGGACAAATTGAAAAAGGTGGTTATCCCCACTTTATGTTAAAGGAAATTTTTGAACAGCCAGACTGTCTGACTAACTGTATGCGTGGTCGTATTAATGTCGAGGGCGATCATGTCACGCTGTCGGCTCTTATCGACTATCGACGCCAGCTGCTCAGCGCCAAACGTGTGGTTATCGTGGCTTGCGGCACTTCATGGCATGCAGGCCTGATAGGCAAACAGCTCATCGAGTCGTTCTGTCGCATTCCCGTTGAGGTGGAATATGCCTCAGAGTTCCGCTATCGCAATCCTGTTGTCACGAAGGACGATGTGGTCATTGCCATCTCCCAGAGTGGTGAAACGGCTGATACCCTTGCTGCAATTCAGTTGGCCAAGGAACGTGGTGCCTTTATTTATGGCATCTGTAATGCCATTGGTTCCAGCATCCCCCGTGCCACCGATACAGGTACCTATATCCATGTAGGACCTGAGATAGGTGTTGCTTCCACCAAGGCCTTTACGGGTCAGGTCACTGTGCTCACGATGATTGCTTTGGCTATGGGTGAGGCCCGAGGTACTATCGATCGTGACGAGTATTTGAGTGTGGTCAAAGGACTAAACGAGATACCTGATAAGATTCGCGAGGTACTGCAGACCAACGATCGTGTTGCTGACCTTGCGCGCACCTTTACCTATGCCCACAATTTCCTCTATCTAGGTCGTGGCTACTCCTATCCTGTGGCTTTGGAGGGTGCTCTTAAGTTGAAGGAAATCTCTTATATTCATGCTGAGGGATATCCTGCTGCCGAGATGAAGCACGGTCCTATTGCCTTGATTGATAGCGATATGCCAGTAGTAGTTATTGCTACCCATGATGCTATGTACGAGAAGGTACTCTCGAATATTCAGGAAATTAAGGCCCGCAAGGGTAGGGTTATTGCCCTTGTTACGAAGGGCGATGACACCATAGCCAAAATAGCTGACGAAGTCATCGAACTGCCCGACGTTCTCGAATGTCTGGAACCATTGGTTGCTACTATCCCCCTTCAGCTTCTCAGCTATCATGTAGCGGTTTGCAAGGGTAAGAATGTGGACCAGCCACGAAATCTGGCGAAATCGGTAACCGTTGAGTAATAATTGACAGAAATGTTGGTAAAATGAAAAAAATGTAGCAAATATTTGGCGAAATGCTAATTATTTGCTATTTTTGCAGGATGAATGACTAAAACCCGTAGCAAATGGAGTTGAAAGAAACTATTGAGTCGCAGATAAACCGCAGTGATTACAAAATCCTCATTGTTGACGATGTGGTTAGTAATGTGCTGTTACTCAAGATATTACTTACCAATGAGAAGTTTCAGGTGTGTACTGCTTCCAATGGTAACATGTGTATAGAGATGGCTAAATCAGAGCATCCTGACTTGATATTGCTTGACGTCATGATGCCCGACTTGAATGGCTTTGATACTGCAGTGATTCTGAAAAAAGATCCTGAGACGCAAGAAATTCCCATTATTTTCTTGACTGCCCTCAACAATCCCAGCGACCTCGTGAAAGGTTTCCAGGTGGGTGCTAATGACTTCTTGACTAAGCCGTTTAATAAGGAGGAGCTCGTCATGCGTGTCATGCACCAGATTCAGTTGGTTGCTGCCAAGCGTATTATCGTTCGTCAGAACGAGGAACTGAAGCGTACCATCTCTAATCGCGACAAGATGTACTCCGTCATAGCTCATGACTTGCGTTCACCAATGGCCAGTATCCGTATGGTGCTTAACTTGGCTGTCAATGTGGTGTCAAAAGATATTGTTGGCGAGGAAATTTTCGGCCTTTTGGATAAAGCCAATCGTGAATCAGAAGAGACCCACGATCTGCTTGATAACCTGTTAAAGTGGACGAAGAGCCAAACAGGACGCCTGACGGTGGTTTATCAAGACCTTGACCTTGATGACATTGTACCTGGCGTAGTGGATATCTTCAGGATGATTGCCGAGATGAAGAAGATAGACTTGAAGTATCTCCCTGCAGATGAGAAATTGACAGTTCATGCCGATAATGACATGATTAAGACTATCCTCCGCAATTTCTTGTCGAATGCTGTTAAGTTTACGCCCGAAGGCAAGACAGTCGAGGTGTTCTATAAGCGCGAGGGTGACTTTGCTCGAATTAGTGTTCGTGACCATGGTGTTGGCATTGAGCCGGAGCGTGTTGAGACTATCTTCCGTACAGGTGAGACCACCTATGGTACAGGTGGCGAGGAAGGCTCGGGATTGGGTCTGCAACTCTGTCAGGATTTCGCCCGTAAAAATGGTGGTGAAGCACAGGTAGAATCGATATTGGGTGATGGCTCAACCTTCAGTTTTACCATTCCATTGAAAAAAGATGCATAATTTTGCCCTCTGATGGAAAATAAATTGCTTAAAAATTTTGCTAATTCGCTGAATTGTCGTACCTTTGCAGCCGATTTCGAAAAGAAAAGTTGATGAAGAACGACAAAATGAAGCAACAGTACCGCATTAACGAGCAGATTCGTGTTCGTGAGGTACGTATTGTGGGTGACGATGGTAGCATCGTTGTTCCCATTCGTCAGGCATTAGACATGGCGCGCGACCAAGAAGTAGACTTGGTTGAGATTTCGCCGAATGCTAATCCGCCAGTGTGTCGTCTCATCGATTATTCGAAGTTCCTCTACCAGCAGAAGAAGCGCCAGAAGGAGATGAAGGCCAAGCAGGTAAAGGTTGAAGTGAAGGAAATCCGTTTCGGACCACAGACAGATGAGCACGACTATCAGTTTAAACTCAAGCATGCTAAGGAGTTCTTGGAAGAAGGTAACAAGGTACGTGCATACGTTTTCTTCCGTGGACGTTCCATTCTCTTCAAGGAGCAAGGCGAAGTGCTTCTGTTACGTTTCGCCAACGATCTTGAGGAATACGGCAAGGTTGAGGGTATGCCATCACTCGAAGGCAAGAAGATGTTCCTCTACCTGACTCCTAAGAAGGCTGGTGTGGCTAAGAAGAGTCAACAGGCTCGTGATCGCGAAGCCTCTGTGGCTGAAGCTAAGGAGAACGCCAAGCAGCAGACGCCAGAAGTGAAGTCTGAAGTTCCTGCCAACGGAGGTCTCTTCGCCAATGCCAAAATCAGTGCAGATGCACTGAAGAAGCTGACAGAAAGTGAGAAATAAATAAGAAGAAAACAGGTGGCGCGCCCGGTATATGCGTAGCTGCCGCTTATTAATAACAATTTAGATATTTAAAAACAATGCCAAAAGTAAAGACAAATTCCGGTGCTAAGAAGAGATTCTCATTTACCGGTACAGGTAAGGTTAAGAGACACCACGCTTACCACAGTCACATTCTGACTAAGAAAACAAAGAAGCAGAAGCGCAACCTCTGCGGTTCTACTATCGTTGACAACTCAAATCTGAAGCAGGTTCGTGACCTGTTGTGTCTCCGTTAATTCACCTATTGTCAAACATTTTAAAGTATTAGAAAACTATGCCAAGATCAGTAAATCACGTTGCATCACGTGCAAAACGTAAAAGAATTCTGAAACTCACTCGCGGTTACTTTGGTGCCCGCAAGAATGTTTGGACAGTAGCCAAGAACACTTGGGAGAAGGGTCTTACCT
>JAFVHO010000089.1 GCA_017474485.1 Prevotella sp. | reverse complement strand
GCCCAGAATGCATCCAACAAACACAGCAAACGATATGACAAAGAAACTGAAAAAGGTGCTTGTATTAGGTTCAGGCGCCTTGAAAATCGGACAAGCTGGTGAGTTTGACTATTCTGGCTCCCAGGCACTTAAAGCATTGCGTGAGGAAGGTATCTCTTCCGTGTTAGTAAACCCCAACATCGCTACGATTCAGACCTCTGAAGGTATTGCCGACAAGGTATATTTTCAGCCTGTAACAACGCACTTCGTGACGGAAATCATCAAGAAGGAGCGTCCTGACGGTATTCTGCTGGCTTTTGGCGGACAGACGGCCCTGAACTGTGGTACGGAGCTTTACCAGACAGGCGTGCTAAAAGAATATGGTGTCGAAGTGTTAGGCACTTCGGTGGAAGCCATCATGAATACGGAAGACCGCGACTTGTTTGTTAAGAAATTGGACGAAATTGAGTTGAAGACTCCTGTTAGCCACGCTGTGGAGAACATGGAAGACGCACTCAAGGCTGCCCATGAAATAGGATTCCCCATTATGATTCGTTCAGCCTATGCATTAGGCGGTTTAGGCTCTGGTATTTGTCCTGACGAGAAGGCCTTCAAGGAACTGGCTGAGAGTGCCTTCACATTTGCACCTCAGATTCTTGTTGAGGAATCACTGAAAGGATGGAAGGAGATTGAGTTCGAAACCATCCGTGATGCCAACGACCACTGCTTCACGGTAGCATCAATGGAGAACTTCGATCCCCTGGGTATCCACACGGGTGAATCAATCGTGGTAGCTCCTACTTGTTCGCTGAAGCCTGAGCAGGTAAAAATGTTGCAGGACATTACCATCAAGTGCGTACGTCATCTGAACATCGTTGGCGAATGTAATATCCAGTTTGCTTTCAATGCCGAGACCAACGACTACCGTATCATTGAGATCAATGCTCGTCTGTCACGTTCGTCTGCTTTGGCATCAAAGGCTACAGGTTATCCTCTTGCTTTCGTAGCTGCCAAGATTGCACTGGGCTACACACTCGACCAAATCGGTGAGATGGGTACCACATCAAGTGCCTATGTAGCTCCAAGTCTTGACTATATGATTTGTAAGATTCCTCGTTGGGACCTTACCAAGTTTGCTGGTGTAAGCCGTCTGATTGGTTCTTCAATGAAGTCTGTAGGCGAAATCATGTCTATTGGTCGTTCATTCGAAGAGATGATTCAGAAGGGTTTGCGTATGATCGGTCAGGGTATGCACGGCTTTGTGGGTAACGACCATACAAAGTTTGAGAACCTGGATGAAGAACTGGCTAATCCTACAGATCTGCGTATCTTTGCTATTGCTCAGGCATTGGAAGAAGGCTATACTATCGAGCGTATCGAGGAACTGACTAAGATTGATGTATGGTTCCTGGAGCGTTTGAAGCATATTGTTGACTTGAAACATGAGTTACAGCAATATAATAAGCTGGAAGAGTTGCCAGATGAACTGCTTCTGGAGGTTAAGCGTTGTGGATTCTCAGATTTCCAGATAGCTCGTTTCGTTCTGAAACCTCAGCAGGGAAATATGGAGAAGGAGAATTTGTATGTACGCCGCTATCGCAAGGAACGTGGTATCATGCCATCAGTCAAGCGTATACCTACAGTAGCTTCTGAGCACCCGGAATTGACCAACTATTTGTATTTCACCTACACGCATACACCTGCTTTTGGTAATCCTGAAGGTGAGCAATACAAGGCTCAGCACGATATAAACTATTACAATAACGAAAAATCTGTAGTAGTCTTGGGATCAGGTGCTTACCGAATTGGATCAAGCGTAGAATTCGACTGGTGTTCTGTGAATGCCATCAATACAGCTCGCAAGTTGGGTTATAAGTCAATCATGATTAACTACAACCCCGAAACTGTATCGACGGACTATGACATGTGTGACCGCTTGTACTTCGACGAGCTCTCACTTGAGCGCGTTCTTGACGTTATCGACCTGGAATCACCAAAGGGCGTCATTGTATCAGTAGGTGGACAGATTCCTAACAACTTGGCTATGAAACTGCACCGTCAGGGTGTGCCTGTGCTGGGTACAAGTCCAGTCAATATTGACCGTGCAGAGAACCGCGACAAATTCTCAGCTATGCTTGACAAACTGGGTATTGACCAGCCACGTTGGCGTGCCCTCACCTCATTTGAGGATGTCAAAGAGTTTGTCGAAGAGGTTGGATATCCTGTACTTGTACGTCCTTCTTATGTGCTATCAGGTGCTGCTATGAATGTCTGCTATGACGATGACGAGTTGCATCGCTTCCTGAATATGGCTACGGAGGTGTCAAAGGAATTCCCTGTAGTTATTTCAAAGTTCATGACTGAGACTAAGGAGATTGAGTTCGATGCTGTTGCCGACAAGGGCGAGGTTGTAGAATACGCTATCTCAGAGCATGTGGAATATGCTGGTGTGCACTCTGGTGACGCTACCATGTTGTTCCCTGCTCAGCACATCTACTTCTCTACAGTACGTCAGATTAAGAAGATTGCTCGCAAGATTGCTGCCGAACTGAACATCAGTGGACCGTTCAATATCCAGTTTCTGGCCAAGAACCGTGAGGTTAAGGTTATCGAGTGTAATTTACGTGCTTCACGCTCATTCCCCTTCGTATCAAAGATTCTGAAACGTAACTTCATTGAGACCGCTACCAAGATCATGTTGGATGCTCCTTATCAGAAGCCTGACAGTTCAGAGTTCGACATTGACCGTATCGGTGTGAAGGCCAGCCAGTTCTCATTCGCACGTTTGCAGAATGCCGACCCGGTATTAGGCGTAGACATGAGTTCTACTGGTGAGGTTGGTTGTTTGGGCGATGACCTGAATGAGGCACTGCTCAACGCACTGATTGCCACAGGCTATCGTCTTCCAAAGGCAGGTTCAAGCATCCTCATTTCAAGTGGTGCTGCCAAGGGTAAAGTGAGCCTGTTGGAGCCTGCCCAGCAGTTGGTTAAGAAGGGTTATGAAGTATACGCTACAGGAGGTACAGCCAAGTTCTTTAACGAGAACGGTGTCAAGGCCACTGCCGTTAATTGGCCTGATGAGGAAGGCGAAAATAATGTGATGGATATGATTGCCCAGCATAAGTTCTCGCTGATTGTCAATGTGCCTAAGAATCATACCAAGCGTGAGTTGACCAATGGTTATCGCATTCGTCGCGGTGCCATCGACCACAATATCCCCTTGATGACCAATGTTCGACTGGCTAAGGCTTTCATTGAGGCCTTCACTGCTCTCGATCAGGAAGACATCAAGATTAAGTCTTGGCAGGAGTACGACAATTAAGTTATACAAATAAGTTTATAAATTGAGAATTGATATTATCACGGTATTACCAGAGATGCTCGAAGGATTCGTCCATGAGAGCATCCTGGCACGTGCCGAGAAAAAGGGCCTGGCAGAGATTCGACTGCATAATCTACGCGACTACACGCTCGACAAATGGCGTCGTGTGGATGACTACCCTTATGGCGGAAGTGCAGGCATGGTAATGCAGTGTGAGCCCATCGACCGTTGTATTACGGCCTTAAAGGCTGAACGCGACTACGATGAAGTGATCTTCACTTCACCCGATGGTGAGCGTTTCGACCAACACATGGCTAACGAACTCTCGATGAAAGGCAATCTCATCATTCTGGCAGGCCACTATAAGGGTATTGACCAGCGTGTACGCGACCATCTTATTACCCGTGAAATATCAATTGGCGATTTTGTATTAACTGGTGGCGAGTTAGTGGCAGCCATGATTGCCGATGCTGTTGTACGCGTAGTACCTGGGGTTATCGGTGATGAGCAATCGGCTCTTAGCGATTGCTTTCAAGACGACCTGTTAGCAGCGCCCATCTACACACGTCCAGCCGACTATAAAGGCTGGAAAGTACCTGACATCTTATTATCGGGTAACGAAGCCAAAATACGCAATTGGGAATTGGAACAGGCAATGGAAAGAACACGTCGTCTACGCCCTGACTTACTCAACGAAGAGTAAGAAAAAATCAAAAAGTATTTAAGCTATTACAGAAACGTTCACCAAGTTGGAAACCTTCTTCATAAAGGTGTTCTAACTTAACGACATCTTGTGTAATGCGTCCCACCTCCAACGGGCGTTCCGGACGTATTACAACTATCTCGCCCCAATCCTCCATACGTTCTATCAATTCCAACTGACGGTTATATTCTTCCGTTCTACGACTTAATGCCACACGCAGGCGTGGGAATTCTTTGTATATAAATTTCGGCATCTTAACATCTGGTTCATTCGAACGGTAGCCTCGATTACGTGTCAGCACAACTACATTTTCCTGATGACCAGTATCTATCGATCGTACAATAGGAATACTGTCGACAATACCACCGTCAAGCATCGGAATATGATCAACAAAGGTAACTTGAGACACGAAAGGCAACGAACTGGAGGCCTTAGCAATTTGTGTCATCCGATGGTGGTCATAACGTTCTGACAAATACATAGCTCGTCCCGTCTTACAATTTGTTGTCACCATTTCAAATACAGCAGGGTTCTGTTCGTAAGTTTTGTAATCGAAAGGAATTATTTCCTCAGGAAATCTTTCATACAAGATATTTGGGTCAAAGATACTGCCATTCTGTACCAAACTACGCAAAGAAATATATCCGTACTTCTTCAGCATATCAATACTCGACCAACGCGCACGACGTGGCTGCCGACTTATATACGAAAGACCATGCAAGGCACCTGCCGAAACAGCTACGACATAGGGGAAATACACTTCATATTTCATTAGTGCATCCAGTACACCGGCAGTAAAAACACCACGCATACCACCACCCTCTAATACCAGTCCCGTATGTTGAGTAATTTGCATTTTAATACTTTTTAGTGTGCATTAAGCATAAATAATGTTGCAAAGATACTACTTTTACATAAAAAATGCGTAACTTTGCAGAATATTTATAACCTATAGTAAGATTTTTTAGATTTATGTTCGATAAAAACACTTATATTCGCCGTCGTGAAGAGCTTAAAAAGCTTGTAGGCAAAGGCATTATCGTGCTCTTTGGTAATAATGAGGCTCCCTATAATTATCCAGCTAACGCGTATGCCCCCATGCGTCAGGATTCTGCATTTCTTTATTATTTTGGACAGCATCGCGACGGACTGGTAGGTGTTATCGATATTGACAATGATAATGAGTGGTTGTTTGGCGACGACATCGATGTAGAAGATATTGTTTGGATGGGATTTACACCATCGGTCAGCGACTTGGCCGAGGAGGTAGGCGTCAGCAAGACAGCCCCGATGTCACATCTTACTTCTTACATCAAACACCAAACATCTAAAATCCACTTCTTGCCCCCCTATCGTTACGATATCAAGATACAAATCTTAGACTTGTTGGGCATCCATCCTTCGAAACAGAAAGAGGCTGCATCGCTTGACCTGATTAAGGCTGTGGTAAAGATGCGCTCTACCAAAGAACCGCAGGAGATTATAGCCATCGACCGTGCATGTGATGTTGGTTATGCTATGCATACCACAGCACAGAAGCTTATCAAGCCTGGTGTTACTGAGCGTTTCATTGGTGGACAAGTGGATGGTATTGCCCGTAGTTTGGCTGGTGGTACTAGTTTTGCCACTATTTTCTCACAACATGGTGAGATTATGCACGGCAATCCTTCTGACGCACCTCTTGAAGCTGGTCGTCTGGCATTGTGTGATGCAGGATGTGAATTGGAAGACTACTGTTCCGACCACACTCGCACAATGCCCGTTACTGGTAAGTTCAGTCAGCGTCAGTTGGAAATATATAGCATTGTTGAAGCCTGTCATGATTATGTACTGGACGTTGCCAAGCCTGGTGTACGCTATATGGATGTGCACTTTGCCGTCTGCCGCATGATGACCGAGCGACTGAAAGAACTTGGTCTCATGAAGGGTGATGTTGACGAGGCTGTTCGTGCAGGAGCCCACGCTATGTTCCTGCCACACGGACTGGGTCACATGATGGGTATGGACGTTCACGATATGGAAGGATTGGGACAGATATACGTAGGTTTCGACGAAGAAACGCGTCCCAATTTGGAACAATTCGGCACCAACTGCCTGCGCATGGGTCGTAAGTTGGAAGAGGGCTTTGTCGTGACTGACGAGCCAGGCATCTATTTTATTCCTGCTCTTATTGACGAGTGGAAAGCTAAAAAGCATTGCGAGGAATTCCTGTGCTTTGACAAACTCGAGACATACAAGGACTTTGGTGGCATTCGCATTGAGGACGATGTTCTCATCACGAAGGACGGTTGCCGATTCTTAGGCGAGAAACGCATCCCGTACCATCCTGCAGAGCTCGAAACATTCATGGAAACAAATAAATAACAATATTAAAAATAAAAACAACAATGAAAAAAATCATGACCATTGCACTGGCGCTGTTTGTTGCAGTTGGCAGTGCTGGAGCCGCAAAGAAAAAGGCTCCTGAGAAAAAGAACACCAACAAACCGGTGTTCACCACTATCAAAGAGCTACCCATCACGAGTGTGAAGGACCAGAACCGTTCTGGTACGTGCTGGGACTACTCTACCCTGTCATTCTTTGAGGCTGAAATCCTCAAGAATACTGGTAAGAAATACGATCTCTGCGAGAGTTTCGTATGTAATAAGACCTATATGGATCGCGCCATTCAGGTGGTTCGTTTTCACGGTGACTGCCAGTTCTCACAGGGTGGTAGTGCAGAGGACGTGCTCGCCACAATGAAAACCCATGGTATCGTTCCAGAGGGAACTATGCCTTTCCCTGGCTCACTGTATGGCGATTCCTTGAACAATTTCAACGAGTTCTTCTCTGTGATGGAACCCTACGTTGGCGCTATCGCAAAGAGTGATGCCAAGAAGATTTCCAGCCAGTGGAAAGTTGGTCTGCAGGGCATCCTCGACGCATATCTTGGCAAGTGCCCTGAGAGTTTTACCTATGAAGGCAAGCAGTACACTCCAAAGAGCTTTATGGTTTCTTTGGGTATTGACCTTAACGACTATGTCAGCATCACCAGCTATACTCATCATCCTTTCTACACCGCTTTTGCTGTAGAGGTGCAGGACAACTGGCGTTTCCCTCTTTCATATAATGTGCCCATGGACGAGATGATGCAGATTATCGACAACGCTATTGAGCAAGGCTATACCGTTGCTTGGGGCGGTGATGTTTCTGAAGATGGCTTTACCCGCAAAGGCTTGGCGTATGCTATTGACACCAAACAGACTCAAAGTCTGGCTGGTAGCGATATGGCTAAGTGGCTGAAACTTGACAAACAGAAGAAGACAAACATCATCGACTCACTGGGATGCACCGTTCCTGAAATTGTTCCTACACAGCAGATGCGTCAGGAACGTTTCGACAACTGGGAGCTGACCGACGATCATGGCATGCACATCTTCGGTGTTGCAAAGGACCAGAACGGCAAGGAGTACTATATGGTGAAGAACTCATGGGGTGAGACTGGCGACTATAAGGGTATCTGGTACATGACCAAAGCCTTTATTGCTGCCAACACGATGGATTTCCTCATCAACAAGAAGGCTATCCCTGCCAATATCCGCAAAAAACTGGGACTTTAGAAACTGTAAACGGTAAATGAGTAAAAAAGTAAAAAGTAACGAAGATGACTAGATATATCTATAATCATAAGTTAACAAGTGTAGTAAAATATGCTTTACTATTTTACCTTTTTACCTTTTTGCCTTTATCTGTCAGTGCACAGAATGATGCTCGCACATGGATGAAGAAAGGTGAGTGGGCTCATGGCTTTAAAAAGGCTAAAGCCCACAAGTCGTTGAACATAGATGAGTTTCAACGCCAGTATCAAAAGAACACAGAACAATGGAAAACCTTGTTCAGCTGGCTCAGAGACACCGACCTGCTCACTATCCCAAAAGGCAAGCATCCGATACCAGGATCTACGCTGGTAGCCAGCGTGGAAGACTCGGAAAACAGTCCGCTCGAAAAACGCAACACAGAAAGCCATCGCAAGAAGATTGACTTCATGGTGGTGGTAAAAGGCACAGAAGGGTTTGCCCTACTTGATCATGAATCGTGCACTGTGTCGCAAATGTATAACGAACAGAAAGACGTGATGCGTTACAACTATGTGAAGGAGAAAACCAACTTCTTTAATGTTAAAAGCGGGCAGTTTGTCATCTTCTTTCCCTCTGACTGGCACATAGCCAAAGTACAGACCAAGAAGAAGGACCAAACTATACGCGTCATTGTAGTCAAGATGGACTACATAGACTAAGATGAGAGCTACATTTCGATTTGTTAAAGACAAATATAAATGCAATTTAAATGGAACTACGAACCACCTACACACGAGCAACAGCTGGCAGCCGACGAACTGGCTGAGAAGATTGGCATGAGTCCCATCATGGCCAGTCTGCTCATCAAGCGTGGCATCAAAACTGAGAGTGCTGCCAAGCGGTTCTTCCGTCCCATGTTGAACGAACTGATTGATCCGTTCCTGATGAACGATATGGACGTGGCAGTTGACCGTCTGAACGATGCCATGGGTCGCAAAGAGCGCATCATGGTTTATGGCGACTACGATGTAGACGGATGTACGGCAGTAGCTTTGGTGTATAAATTCCTGCAGCAGTTCTATTCCAATATAGAATACTATATTCCCAGCCGATACGAAGAAGGTTACGGAGTGAGCATTAAGGGTATAGACTATGCGGTAGAGAAAGGTGTTAAACTAATTATAGTGCTTGACTGCGGCATTAAGGCAGTCGATGAAATAGCTTATGCCAAGGAACGTGGCGTAGACTTTATTATCTGCGACCATCACGTACCTGACGAGGAGTTGCCTCCCGCTGTGGCCATCCTCAATCCCAAGCGAGAGGACTCTACCTACCCCTTCAAGCACCTTTGTGGTTGCGGTGTAGGTTTTAAGCTGATGCAGGCATTTGCCAAGAACAATGGCATTCCCTTTGCCAGACTCATTCCCCTACTCGACTTCTGCGCTGTTTCAATAGCATCCGATTTGGTACCAGTAGAGGGCGAAAACCGTATCTTGGCCTTCCACGGTTTGAAACAGCTAAACCAGAGTTGTTCGATAGGTTTGAAAGCCATTATCGAGATATGCGGACTGACGGGACGTGAGCTTACCATGAGCGATATCGTGTTCAAGATTGGGCCTCGCATCAACGCTTCCGGACGCATGCAGAATGGTGTGGAAGCTGTAGAATTACTGGTAGAACGTGACCTGCAGAAAGCGTTGACTATTGCTACCCGTATCGATGAGTACAACGACCAGCGACGTGATGTTGATAAGCAGATGACTGAGGAAGCCAATGAAATCGTTGCCCGTCTGGAGAGTCAGGAGCACCAGAAGTCTATCGTGCTCTACGACGAAGGTTGGAAGAAAGGCGTAGTGGGCATTGTTGCCTCCCGTCTGACGGAACTCTATTTCCGACCAACTGTTGTTCTCACCATCATTAACGGCATGGCGTCAGGTTCAGCTCGTAGTGTTGCTGGTTTTGATATCTACGATGCTATCAAGTCGTGTCGCGATTTGCTTGAGAACTTTGGTGGCCACACCTATGCTGTAGGTCTGACACTGAAGCAAGAGAATATTCCTGAGTTTCGCCGCCGTTTCCAGGAGTATGTGAGCCATCATATTATGCCTGAGCAAACACAGCAGACACTGGATATCGATTTGGAAGTTGACTTTCAGCATATCACCAAGCGCCTGCTTGTCGAGCTGAAGAAGTTAGCACCTCATGGTCCTGGTAATGAGAAGCCGTTATTCGTCACGCGTAATGTTTACGATTATGGCACATCGAAGGTGGTAGGCCGTCATCAGGAACACATCAAGCTGGAACTGGTCGATTCCAAGTCGGCAGTCGTGATGAATGGTATTGCCTTCGGACAGTCTGCAGCCGCTCGCTACATTAAGTCAAAACGTTCGTTCGATATCGTCTATAATATCGAAGAGAACACCTACAAGCGTGGCGAAGTACAGCTCCAGATTGATGACATTAGTCCTTCGGAAATTGACAATTGATAATGGATATTTGATAATGGATCATTGTGCGCCAGATAATTGTCAATTGCCCATTGTCAATTATCAATCAATCCTCAGGCAGTATTGGGGTTACGATGACTTCCGCGGTATACAACGCAGTATTATCGAGTCCATTGGTGCAGGTCATGATACATTGGGACTGATGCCTACAGGTGGTGGCAAGTCCATTACCTTCCAAGTGCCGGCTATAGCAATGGAAGGGACATGTATTGTTATCACCCCATTGATAGCCCTGATGAAGGATCAGGTGCACCATCTCCGACAGATAGGCATACGTGCTGCAGCCATTTATAGCGGTATGCAACACAGCAGTATTCTGCAAACACTGGAAAATTGTATTTTGGGCAGCACCAAACTACTCTACATATCACCTGAGCGATTAGGTAGCAACCTGTTTCAAACCAAGTTGCGCCACATGCGCGTATCTTTTATCACTGTCGACGAGGCTCATTGCATTTCGCAATGGGGATATGATTTCCGTCCCTCCTATTTGGAAATAGCGAAAATCCGCGAACTGCTGCCAGATGTACCCGTTCTGGCACTCACCGCTACGGCCACACCACAGGTTGTGGATGATATATGCGAAAAATTACGACTGAGTAGGAACACAGAATCCAGAAGTAGTAATTCAGAATTCATCATTCGAAATTCCTTCTCCGTCTATCGCATGTCCTTCGAGCGCAAGAACCTAGCCTATCTAGTCCGTCATTCCGACGATAAGCTCTACGACCTCATCCGACTGTTCGAGCAGACGCCTGGCGCTGCCATTGTCTATGTTCGCAGTCGCCGCCATGCTCGCGAAATCAGTGAACATCTCTGCCAGGCAGGCCTTTCCTCCACCTTCTATCATGCCGGACTGGACCATACCGACAAAGACCGTCGTCAGCGCGAATGGCAACATGACCGCGTGCGTATCATGGTGGCTACCAATGCCTTTGGTATGGGTATCGATAAACCCGATGTCCGATTGGTGGTTCACTATGACTGCCCTGACTCCATAGAGGCCTACTTTCAGGAGGCAGGACGTGCAGGACGCGACGGACAACCTGCCCAAGCCATTTTGCTTTATAACAATAGCGACAATGCTAAACTACAAAAACGCATCAACGACACCTACCCGCCTAAGGAAGACATCCGTCAGATTTACGAACATCTGGCTTACTACTACCAGATAGCTACGGGCGACGGCTATGGTGTGGCCCACGAGTTCAACATTGAGGAATTCTGCCTGCGCTTCCGCCATTTCCCTATTCAGGTCAATTCTGCCTTACAAATCCTTGAGCGTGCAGGCTATATAGAGTATGACGAAGAGGCCGACAATGAGGCCCGATTAAAATTCCTGATTGGTCGCGATGAACTGTATCGTTTAGATCAGTTGTCGCCTGATGAGGACAAGGTTATCGTCAGCCTTCTGCGCAATTATGGTGGACTATTTGCCGACTATGGCTATATTGACGAGAGCATCGTGGCCCAGCAGGCTGGCATTCCCCAGCCCCAGTGTTACGACATACTGAAGTCGCTGTCGCAACGCCACCTCATCGGTTTCATTCCACGCAAACAGGTGCCCTACATCCGCTACTCCCAACGTCGCGAAGATGCTGAACACATTGTGCTGCCTTCAAGTATATATGATGACCGTAAGGAGCAGTATGCTCAGCGCATTCAGGCCATGACGGCCTATGCCCGAAGCACCAATCGTTGCCGTAGTCGCCTATTGCTCGAATATTTTGGCGAGAAGTCTGCGAAAGATTGTGGCCAGTGTGATGTCTGTCTCGACGCTCAGGGTAAAACCGTTACCCCAAAAGGACAGCGCACGGCCAAACAACAAATGTTGGAACTACTGGCCGACCATCAGCGCCATCATATAACAGAAATCCTCCAACTGCCATTGCCGACGGAGGAGATTAATGCTGCCCTTGATAGCCTTGTATCTGAAGAACATGTCAAGCTGATGGACGGCTATCTTCAGCTCTAATTATTAATTCTCAATTAGCATAGCTCAATAGCATCCAACAACACTTGATGCACTACACCATTCGTTGCCACCACGCTGTCGCCTTCCATGAAATAGTCTTCACCCGCGTAGTTCGTTACACGTCCGCCTGCTTCCATAACTATCAGTGCACCAGACATATAGTCCCATTGACCAATGTAGCGCTCAACGTATGCATCCAATCGTCCTGCAGCCACATAGCACAACGCAATAGCTGCTGAACCCATCATGCGGATGCTACCCACATTCCCATAAAAATGATCTATCAGACGCTTGATGACAAGCTTATACGCATCGCTGTTATAAGGCAGTTGTAAGCACAATAGGGCATCATTGATTTCACTTTTTCCTACATGGATGGAATGTCCATTAACCCATGCACCTCCACCCTGCCAGGCATAGAAACATTCATCACTAACAATTTCGTAAACAACACCGACAACAATCTCACGCCCCTTACACAACGCAATACTAACCGCATATGGTGCAAAGTCATGAATAAAGTTCGTAGTGCCATCTAACGGATCAACAACCCATACATATTGCTCGTCCGTATGACCTGCAGATCCTTCTTCCGTGATAAAACCTGCTTCAGGCAGAATCTCACTCAATGCTTTGACTATCATCTGTTCGGAACCTTTGTCGACATAAGACACATAGTCGTGGGCATGCTTACGCTCCACTTTATCTACCGAAAAGTTCACGCGTTCCTTTTTAATATAAGAACCCGCCTCGCGGGCAATATTACACACGAGGCGGGTTATCGTTTCAAAATTCTGCATTAATTGTCAATTAAATTAATCTTCCTGATACTCAGGACGCAGCTTGCGAACGGTCTCACCAGCACGCCACATCTCCTGGTTGCGCATAGCCTCCAGTTCCTTCTCCAAACCGGCACGATAGTCAGGCTTAGAGTTGGCATCGATAGTGATCTGTGCCTCGTTACCAGTCTTTACTGAGTAGTACAGCCACTCCATAACGGGTTTGATAGCATCGTGGAAACGGGGAGCCCAGTCCAATGCACCACGCTGAGCGGTAGTCGAGCAGTTGGCATACATCCAGTCCATACCTTTCGCACCAAACAACGGACCAAGGCTCTGAGTCAGCTCCTCAACAGTCTCGTTGAACGCCTCTGAGGGAGAGTGTCCGTTCTCACGCAAAACCTCGTACTGAGCCAACAACAAGCCTTGGATAGCACCCATCAGCGAACCACGCTCACCAGTCAAGTCAGAGGTGGCCTCACGCTGGAAGGTAGTCTCGAACATATAACCAGCACCGATACCGATACCGAAGGCCAGTGTCTTCTCCTTAGCCTTGCCCGTAGCATCCTGATAAACGGCATAAGAACAGTTCAGACCGCGACCCTCGCAGAACATCGTGCGAAGGCTGGTACCAGAACCCTTAGGAGCTACCATTATAACGTCCACATCCTTGGGAGGAACAACACCCGTGCGGTCACTCCAGTTGATAGCGAAGCCGTGGCTGTAGTACAGCGTCTTACCAGGCTTCAAGTATTTCTTAATTGTAGGCCATTGCTGCATCTGACCAGCATCAGAGAGCAACATGCAAAGGATAGTACCCTTCTCGGCTGCCTCTTCGATAGAGAACAGCGTCTTACCAGGAACCCATCCGTCGGCCACAGCCTTGTCGAAGGTCTTGCCCTGACGCTGGCCAACAATCACGTTGAAACCATTATCACGCAGATTACAAGCCTGTCCAGGCCCCTGAACACCATAACCAATCACAGCGATTACTTCGTCCTTTAATACTTCACGTGCTTTCTCAAGTGAGAACTCTTTGCTGGTGACTACAGTCTCGATAACGCCACCAAAATTCATTTCTGCCATAATGCAAATTTGTTTTTAAATGTTATACATATCCCTGCAGATCATGCCAGCCCTAACCCGAGAACCGTCGTCTTACTAATCTGTTCCCACCCTACCCGAGGGCGCGACAAGGGGTTAACTCATAAAATCGCTTGCAAAATTAATAAAAAAAAACGAGCCAACAAAATTGTTAGCCCAATTTTTTATCAGATTATGTCTCTAGAAAGCGTAACTCTGCCTCTAGCATCTCCAGTTTCGGCATCGGGCAACCTGCCTCACGGGCAATCTCCAAAGGACGGGTGTAGAGATAGTATATCTCCATGCGTCGGTGGAAGTCGTAGTCCAGTCGCATAGACGGCGAATAGGGCGTCATGTTATCCGTCATATCTATCATCTTATCGACAAACGTGGCATCCAGGTTCTTCACGGCCAGGTGCTGGGCAACACTGACCACCTCCATCATCTGTTCGCGAATCAGTTGACGGGTCGACTTGTTCTTCAGCAGCTGGTCTGTCTGCGTGTGCAGCGCTACCGTCATTCCGTTGAAAGGCATATTCCAAACTGCCTTTTTCCCTCGTGCTTCATGATATTCCACCAGTCCCGTCTCAATGCCAGCCTGGCGGAACTCATCGACGACGGCCTGCATTAGCGCTTCGTCCTTGCAGGAATAGTTGGCCAGATTGATGCTGCCATAACACTGGTGGTTGACAACACCAGGGTCTGTCTTCGCTGAGCAGATAAAGGCCAGTCCGGCAGCCAGTTGCACGTCAGGGAACATCTTCTGCACATCCTCCTCCACACCAATGCCGTTCTGGATGAGCACAACCAGCGTTTTGGAATGGAGCAATGGTGGCAGCAACGTCTGCAATTTACCGTTGTTGACAGACTTCAGACACACCAGAACTACGCCGCACTTTGGCATGTTCTCCGTATGGGCGCACCCGGATTTTTCCGTGGCTGACCTCCACAGACCCGCACGACTGCATAAGCAAAGGCAAAACCAGTCATCCAT
>JAFVHO010000088.1 GCA_017474485.1 Prevotella sp. | reverse complement strand
GAGCAGTTAGGGCAGATAGGCTTCTACTCTAACTCGGTGATTAACAAGTTGCAAGTACAGTTGGCAGAGCGACTGGGCAAGATCAGTGGCTACGACGACTATCAGTTGTTCCTGATTAACAGTGGTGCCGAGGCTAACGAGAATGCGCTAAAGCTGGCTTCTTTCACGAATGGTCGTACACGTGTGCTGTCGGCTCAGAAAGCCTTCCACGGACGTACCTCACTGGCTGTCGAGGTAACCAACAATCCCAAGATTATTGCCCCTGTCAACGATAATGGCCATGTGACCTATCTGCCCCTGAACGACCTGCCAGCATGGGAAGCCGAGTTGCAGAAGGGCGATGTGTGTGCGGTCATCTTAGAGTGCATCCAGGGTGTTGGTGGCATCCAGATGGCTACAAAGGCGTTTGCGCAGGGCTTGGCTGCTGCTTGCAAGCAGTATGGCACCATCCTGATTTGCGACGAGATACAGTGTGGCTATGGTCGTAGCGGTAAGTTCTTCGCCCACCAGTGGCTCGACATTCGTCCCGACATCATCACTGTGGCCAAGGGTATTGCCAACGGTTTCCCTATGGGTGGTGTGCTCATTTCGCCAGACTTCAAGCCCGTCTATGGACAGTTGGGTACGACGTTTGGTGGCAACCATCTGGCATGTGCTGCAGCGTTGGCTGTACTTGACGTGTTTGAACAGGAGAATCTGGTGGAGAACGCCCGCGAGGTGGGAAACTACCTCATGGAACAGCTGAAGGCCATCGAGAGTCCACACATCACTGACGTTCGTGGTCGTGGCTTGATGATTGGCATCGACCTTGACATCCCTCATAAGGATGTGCGCCAGCCGCTCATCTATAGTGAGCACTGTTTTACAGGTTGTGCTGGTACGAACGTGCTGAGACTGTTGCCACCGCTTTGCCTAACCAAGCAGGAAGCCGATGAGTTTATTGAAAAATTAACGAAAGTATTGCAGACACTATGAAGATAAGTATCATTGGAGCAGGCGCCATGGGTGGCGCTATGGCAGAGGGCCTGATTAAGGGCGATTATATCAAGAATGAGGATATCTGCATCAGCGATCCTTCACGTATTTCCCGTGATAAGTTTGCCGATATGGGCATTACAGCTACCCCCAGCAACCAGTTAGCTGCACAGGGAGCTGATGTGGTATGTGTCGTTGTCAAGCCCTGGTTGGTAGAGCAGGTGCTGAAGGGTATTCGTGAGGTGATGGACTACGACAAGCAAACACTCATTGTAGTGGCTGCTGGCGTGAAGTCAGAGAGTATCAAGGAGTGGATGACGAAGGATGGTGGCAAGATGATTCCTACCTTTCTGGTCATCCCCAATATCGCCATAGCTCAACTGGCTTCCATGACATTTATTGCACCTGCTGCAGCCGTTGATCAGCCACATACAGATATGGTGAAGGATTTGTTCGATACGATGGGTAAAAGCATCATCACTGACGAACAACATCTGGGTGCTGGTACAACGCTGGCTTCTTGTGGTATTGCCTACGCCATGCGCTATATCCGTGCGGCAGCAGAAGGTGGTGTAGAATTAGGCTTTAAGGCTGACGAGGCCAAGCAGATTGTGATGCAAACCATGAAGGGTGCAGTCACCTTGTTGGAAGCTACTGGCTTGCATCCAGAGGCAGCCATCGATTTGGTCACCACGCCTGGTGGTGTCACGATTAAAGGTCTGAACGAGATGGAACATAATGGTTTCACCTCAAGTGTTATTAAAGGATTAAAAGCAGGAGCGAAGTGACGCATTCGCTAATTGATAATTGACAATTGATAATTGATAGTTATGGACGAACAACTGAAACAAATTGGTGAGCGACTGCGCGGACTGCGCGATGTACTCGACATTCCCGTCAGTGAGATGGCCGAAACCATCGACATCAGCACTGAGAAGTACGAAAAGATAGAGCGGGGCGAGTTGGATATTACCATCTCGAACCTGATGAAGATTGCTAAGAAGTACGGTGTGTCTACAGAAGAACTGATATTTGCTGAGGCACCCCACATGAAGTCGTACTACGTGACGCGCAAGGGACAGGGCATGTCCATCGAGCGCACCAAAGCCTACAAGTACCAGTCGCTGGTGGGCGGCTTCGTCAACCACAAGGCTGACGTCTTCATTGTTACCGTTGAGCCTAAGCCCGACGCACACACTATCTATAAGAATACGCATCCAGGACAGGAGTTCAATATGGTGCTTGAAGGCAAGATGGAACTATATATTGGTGGTAAGACCATCATCCTTGAAGAGGGCGACAGCATCTATTTCGACTCCACCAAGCCCCACGGCATGCTGGCCGTAGGTGACAAGGCGGTCAAATTCCTCGCATTTACCGTAGAGTAATATTTAGCAGCGGACTTACACGGATTAAAACGGACAGTCTGAAAAAGTCCGCGAAAGTCCGCTGCAAAAGAAAGAATATTTATGATAGAAAGATTTTTGAAACAGACGAAGTTCACCTCCGTCGAAGACTATAATAAGAACTTAGAGTTCATCATCCCTGAGAACTTCAACTTTGCTTACGATGTGATGGATGCGTGGGCAGAAGAGGCACCGGAGAAGTTGGCTATCCTGTGGACAAACGACCAGGGCAAGGAGATACGTACCACCTACGGAGAACTGAAAGAACAGACCGATCAGGCTGCCAGCTATCTGCAGTCACTGGGCATTGGCAAGAACGACCCAGTGATGCTCATTCTGAAGCGTCACTACGAGTGGTGGGTTATCATGTTGGCACTCTGTAAGATAGGTGCCATCGTAATTCCTGCTACCCACATGCTGACCAAGCACGACTATGTCTATCGTAACACACGCGCATCAGTCAAGGCCATTATCTGTGCCGACGATGACTATATCATCAGTCAGATTAAGCTGGCCATGCCAGAGAGCCCGACGGTGAAGCAATACATCACCCTGCGCGACGAAGAAGGTTTCCACAATTGGAAGACTGAGTGGCAGCAGGCTCCGAAGTTCCAGCGTCCGGCTTTTGTCAACGAGAACGACGACACGATGATTATGTACTTCACATCAGGTACCAGCGGCGAGCCAAAGATGGTGGCCCACGACTACCTGTATGCCATGGGCCATCTGACCACTGGTGTCTTTTGGCACAACCTGCACGAGGGTTCGCTGCACCTGACCGTAGCCGATACGGGCTGGGGTAAGGCTGTATGGGGTAAGTTCTATGGACAGTGGTTTGCTGGTGCTACGGTCTTCGTCTTCGACCACGAGAAGTTCAATGCCGACACGCTGCTCCGTCAGATGGAGAAATACAAGGTGACTAGCTTCTGTGCACCACCTACCATCTACCGTTTTATGATTCGCGAGGATTTGAGCAAATACGACCTCTCATCGCTTGAGTATTGTACCACAGCTGGTGAGGCTTTGAATCCTGCCGTCTTTGATAAGTTCTACGAGAAGACAGGCATCAAGATGATGGAAGGTTTCGGACAGACAGAAACCACGATGACTCTGGGCACCTTCCCCTGGATGACACCAAAGCCAGGTTCTATGGGTATCCCCAACGCCCAGTACGACATCGACCTGCTCCGTGCCGACGGCACCTCTTGTGAAGATGGTGAGAAGGGTGAAATCGTTGTTCGCGTAGGCGACAAGAAACCTGTAGGTCTTTTCAAGGGCTACTATCGTGACGAAGAGAAGACCCGTGAGGCTTGGCACGATGGCATCTATCACACAGGCGACATGGCTTGGCGCGACGAGGATGGCTACTACTGGTTCGAGGGACGTATCGACGATGTCATCAAATCGTCTGGCTATCGTATCGGTCCGTTCGAGGTGGAGTCGGCCCTGATGACCCATCCTGCTGTGGTAGAATGTGCTATTACGGGTGTTCCTGATGATATCCGAGGCATGGTAGTCAAGGCTACCGTCGTTTTGGGTAAGGAATGGAAGGACAAGGCTGGCGATGACCTTATCAAGGAACTGCAGCAGCATGTCAAGAAAGAGACCGCCCCTTACAAGTATCCGCGTATCATCGAATTCGTCGACGAACTGCCCAAGACCATCAGCGGTAAGATTCGCCGCGTAGAAATTCGTCAGAAAGACAGTAAAAAGGATTAAAACAGTAAGATTTTAAGTCCAATAGCAATAAGGATGAGGCCACCGATGAGTTCAGGCTTCATCCTTTTTGTTATCGTTTTGCCAAAGCGACGCCCCAAGTGATAGCCCGCAATGCTGAACAAGAACGATATCACACCTATAATAATAAGGGGTAAGGTGAGTTGCGATAGCACCGTATAACCCGTACAGGCAAACGAGATGCCTACTGCCAAAGCATCAATGCTGGTGGCAATGGCCAAGATCAGCTGCGTATGCAGGTGACGTGGATTGAAGTGCTGCTCCTCGTCATTGCCAAAGCTCTCCCACACCATCTTCCCGCCTATAAATGCTAACAGACCAAAGGCAATCCAATGGTCGTAGGCTTCCATATAGGTCTCAAAATGGATGATGCCCAACCAACCCAACAGCGGCATCAGCGCCTGAAACAGTCCAAACAGCAGCGCCATCCGATATATCCAAGGCTCATGGGAATGGTTCTGATTCATCAGACCACTAACGATGGACACCGTAAAGCAATCCATCGCCAAAGCTACAGCCAACAAGATAATATCAATAAGACTCATACCTTCTCACCTTCTCACTTTCTCACCCTCTCACCTTCTCACCTTCTCACCTTCTCACCCTCTCACCTTTACACTTTTCCCTCTTCGTGATAGCTGTAGTAGGCACCGTCGGTAACGATGACGTGGTCGAGGAAGCAGATGCGCATCAGTTGGCAAGCCTTTTGGATGGAGTGGGTGAGGTCGTCGTCCATACGGCTTGGCATCAGACTGCCTGAAGGGTGGTTGTGGCAGACGGCGAGGATGGTGGCATTGGCCAGCACGGCCTCGCGGATGATGATACGGACATCGACGCTGACCTCACTGATACCTCCATGAGCGATGCACATCTTCTTGATGAGCCGGTGATTCTGATTCATGAGCAGGATCCAGAACTCCTCTACATCCTTGTCCTGTAGTTCAGGGTGCATGTGGTTGTAGATAAGAGTGGCTGTGCCGACGTCAGGACGCTCCTCCACCTTCTCCTTCTGACGTCGCTTGCCTAATTCACAGGCCGCCATGATGGTGATAGCCTTAGCTGGTCCAACACCGCTATACTGGCAGAGGTCGTGAATGCTTTTCTTGCCCAGCGTGTTCAAATTGTTGTTGCAGTCGTTTAGGATGCGTTTCATGAGTGATACAGCATCTTCCTTAGGCGATCCCGAACCGATAAGTATAGCCAGCAGCTCTGCATCACTCAATGCCTGAGCACCTTGCCGTTCCATCTTTTCGCGTGGACGGTCTTCTTCAGCCCATTGGGAAATTTTGAGTGTAGAATGTAGAGTGTAGAGTGTAGAGTTTGCTCCCGCCGTCGTTTTTTTACTCGTCATTGCTATTACTCCTTACTGTTTTTATTGATTTCACCAATATCTTAATGATTTCTTCGTTATCATTAAACATGGACTGAAATCCCTTCTCGTCAATAAACTCTCCTTGATATAACGATTTCAACCAAAATTCCGTCTCATTAGCTTCTTTTAATGCAATACTAAGTTTGTTG
>JAFVHO010000087.1 GCA_017474485.1 Prevotella sp. | reverse complement strand
GGGGGATTCGAACCCCCGGTACGGGAACCCGTACGGCAGTTTAGCAAACTGCTGGTTTCAGCCACTCACCCATCCTTCCAAAAGGAGGTTTTAAGCTTCAACCGTGGGGTTATCTCCTTGATTGCGGGTGCAAAGGTACAACTATTTTTTGAACCCTGCAAATTTTTCTGCAACTTTTTTTGTCTGAACCCCCTTTTTTCTATAAATCGGGGGTTCAGACATGATTGTTACTGGCCGAACTCTACGGTAACGCCGTCAGAGAACGTCCCTTCGTCGGCACTGATTATGTTCACTTCATCTATGCCCAAGTCAACCTCAGGCGCATTGGCAGGTCCATCATAACTGCCTATCAGCAGCGGTTGCTGTTCCTCCAGTACGACGATGTCCATCTGGGGCGAGCTATATGTTTTTTTCTTGATCATACCTTAATTGTCTAATCGTTTTATAAACGCTTTGTACCTTTAGGTCAAAGAATTATCAATTATTTAACAACCACCAGTCGTCCGTTGAAGACATAGATACCGGCCTTCTTGGGCTGAGCATTCAGGCGCAAGCCACTGATAGTCCACCAGCCTTCTTGAGTCTTCATGTTGGTTACCGTCTTCACAGTCTCAATAGCCGTTTCAATATCTTCGTTCTGGACATTGTCGACAACACCGTCCCAAGCGATAGCATAGCTGGGAGCATTATCCCCCATCATATACGCGCGGAAAGGAGGTACATACGAACCAGGACCCATTTCAACGAACTCACCGACTTTATAGTCGCCCTTAGCTTCACCAGCATAGCAGTACATACCGGCCTCGTAGTCCTTACGCTCATAGACACCCTTGAAGCCTTCCGTCTCAACAGGAGCAGCCAACACATCAACCACATTAACCATTGGGTCTGTTACCCCACCCTCTTTTGCTTCAAAGATGTAAGGCTTGTTAGCTTTCAGACCACCGGTAGTTACTGATTTCATACTGACTGTCGTACCGTCATTGCTTTCATACTCATAGAATGTACCCAGCTCGTCGGCATCCTCCTGTGGTATGGCGTAAGGCAGATAGATAGTAGATCTCACCTTATTAGCGCCAGTACCAGCTTCAGTAAAGCTACGCTTCAATGTAGCCTCACCAGCCTGGAAGTTCTTCTTGGCCTTGAAGGGCTTTGCGTCGGTAGAGCCGTCCAGTTCCATCACGTCGCAGATATCACCAATCACCACATTCTTCTCCTCCGTCGTATTACCAGCAGGCATGTAGATAAACACATTCTCAGGCACACCATTGAAGGCACCCGACGTGCGGCTCACCTCCATACCGGTAATCTTCGTGTTGCTGAAGTCTATGAATGTCAAGCCCTCGGGCAGAATCGTCTCAACAGCCCCACCTCTTCTGCTGGGTGCACTGGACGTATTCGTCTTCAGGAACATATCGTCAGGCAGGTCGGTAATGTCCGGGTCGTTACAGCTAAATCCATTATGGACATCAGATACAGCTTGTATTGCTGTGGCCATTGACGACCTTTCCATCGACTTATAAGTATCAGCCGGCCCCTGTGCGGGCTGTGTGTAGTTACTCTGTACAGAGATACCACCCAAGCCACCAGCCACACTCGACTTCGGACCGATACGACGATTGGCATACAAGGCCGTTGAAAAACGCTTCGTATAGATACGAACAGGCTTCATAGAGCAGAGTGACGCTTTTAGAGTAACCTTTTTTATAGTCACTGCATTTGAGTGTTTGATTTTTGCTAACTTTCTCAGGCTCCTAGCTGTTTGCATACCTATCTTAACCATGAGGTCATAGCCTTTTTCCAGCCGCACCTTCTTTAATGTAATACTATGTATTCCTGCAGCCAGTAGACCCGTGACGCCTTTGAACGAAGAGGCATATTCCTTTGAACGCAATGCTTTCTTCATGGCATTTCCAAGTTCTTTGTCTGTCATCGCTGCATCTTCGGCAAATACTACCTGACCAGTAGTCTGGTCGAAGCCACTGGAATTTTGCTTATCGGCTTTTTCGCTACCCAGCGTAATCAACCAATTGCCAACTATCTGATTGTCAGCACTGGTCTGTACGTCCATGGATTTCGAGAAGTCTGTTTCAGAATTAGGATTTTCTTCATCCGTCTGTTTTTTCAAGACTGTGGATATCAGTCCCGTCTCATTTAATGCAAGCTGGTCTGTATAATTAACGTTGACATTAGCAAACCACAATTTCGGAGAATTTATCTGCAGACTGCCTTCCGACTGGCTACCGTCGAGCGCGAAGGTCACATTCGTCAGCGAAGAAGCACTAAACACACAGCTTGATGCCGATGTTATCTGGTTTTCACCAATCAGGATGATTTTCAGACCGTCAGTCAGTTCGTTCTCTGCCGCCACAACTATCTGTCCGTTAATGTTGGCATTCTTCAGTACCAGCGTATTGTTACCGTTGAAGCTGACTTCACCGGTGATGCCTGTTCCCGTAATTGCCTTGTGGTTGCTAGGTGTAACATCTATTCCCGCAACGGAAAAACCGTAAGTGTCAGGCAGCGTTATCACATTGCCGCTCAGTCGCAGCTTGCTGGCATACTCTGCCGTCAGACCTACAAAGGCACCGCCCATCGTCAGTTTTCCGTCGCAGTCCTCCGTACTAAATACAAGATTCTCGCCGCTTCCAGACTCAGACTCAGACTTCACAAACTGACCCGACATTGTGTTCTCACCCTTCAGTTCAACAGACAGCGTCTTGATACAACTTGTGATGTTACCGTCAATCGTCGCTTCGTTCAGCGTCAGAACGTTCGTCCTTGAGTCGAACGAAACGGAACCGGCGGTAATATTATCGCCCGTAATATTGGCGGCATTCTTATTCGTCACTTCAACGCCAGCAATTGTCAAACCGTAAAAATCCAAAGGAGCTTCAATCAAGATAGTGCCCTCACCACTACATTCCAGTTTGTTCTGATATGCAAGTGTATGACCCGTGTACCAATCGCTGCCGACGTTGCTGATGGTCAGATTACCGGCATTATTCTGGTCGGTAGCAAACGTTACCTGATGATCATTGTCACCCTCCTTCTTAGCGAGGAACAACTGACCTTTGCAGTCTACAGCATTTGTTGTTCCAACCAGATAAATGGTCAGCTTGCTCAGTCCATTTGTAATGAACGGCGCAGCATCACAGGAGGCATTAACGTCTGTCAGCATCAATGTTTGATCACCATCGAAACTAACACCGCTTTCGACGGCACTCATATTCTCCTTTGTCACCTGCGTACCATTCACCCATAGGTTATAGGCTACTACGTCAGAGAAGATAACCTGTGTATCAGATGAAAGGTCGTTCAGAGGATCAACAACCGTCGGAATTTCGAAGCCATTGACTGATGTTGCTATCAGCTTGTTGACAACAGCTTCACTCGTAGCGTCCTTCTGAATCGTCAGCGTATCACTGACACTCTCTCCGATGTTCTTAACTTCACCCACACTGTTTGAACCAATCAGCGAAATCGTCAGATTCGTCAGCGTAGTCGTAACATTGTCCGTCGTCGTAAAGTTCTTCAGAGTCAGCGTTTGAGTAAACGGATTATACGTTGCACTACCGTTCTCAGACGTAATCGTCAAAGAAGAGGCAATGAACTTTGTATTGCCAATCTGCAAGTCGAATATGGCATCATAACCGATAGTGCTCTCAGCAACCGTCCATCCTGTCTCTTCTGAGTTATAGGCAACAGTGTAACCATTGGCTATAGCGCCGTTATTCACAGTCAGACTACCGAATCCATTGTCTTCATGCGTAAATGTCAAAGTACCTTGATTCGACGCATTAGAATATTTGAAGCCATAATCCTTACCAGTCAGCACGTTATTACCAATCAGCAGCACCTTCAGGTCCTCGACGTTACACTCAATGGGGTATCCGTCCTTTTGCGTCATGTCTATGGTAGCACCATTCAGCGTCAGCGTCTTCGTCTTTGCACTGAACGACACCGTTCCGTCACCGAGGATATCGCCCATATTCTCGCTCGTCACCTGAACGCCTCCAACTGTCAGATTGACAACTGGACCACTGATCAAGATTTGCTCTTCATCCACATTAGCAACCAAACCGTTCTCGTAATAGACGGCAGCGCCGTTTTTCTCATCAGGAGATATCAGAGAATATGGTGTCGGGCTTTCTCTATACGGGCCAACCAAAAGGCTACCGGGATTGATGTCGTCTGTTGTAAACACCAAGGCTGGCTTGCTATTTGCAAACTTAAACGCATTGCCTCTCATGTAGTTGCTACCCAGAAGATTTACGTTCAAGTATGACAATTCCTCGCCCACTTCAATACACCAATCATTAGTAGGATTGATCTCAGCACCATTCAGCGTCAACGTATTGGTCGTAGCGTCATACGATACAGTTGAATCTGCATCGCCCAGAACGTTGTTACTGTTCTCTTCCGTTACCGCATATCCTGCAACAATCAGACCGTTGGCCTCACCTATCACGATGGTATTTTCATTCGTTTTATTGCCAGTCAGTTTGCCGGAAACGATGGCCAGAGGTCTTATGATGTTCAGTGTCACATGCGAATCAGCGAATGTTCCATCCTGGGTATAAGCCTGGGTCATCGTAAAGCTACCCTTTGTCTCACCTGTAGACTGAATCGTCATCGTCACGGCATCACCGTACATGCTCTGAAGTGATGCATAGCTACTGCCCTGATACAATGAGTTTTCTCCTACAAGTTCTATCGTCAAGTTGTCGAGCGAGGTGCTGATGGCACCGGAAATACTGGCATTAGTCAGTGTCAGTACGCCTTTCGCTTTGTTGAAGCTGACCGTTCCGTCACCCAACACGTCGTCTGCATTACCGGAATAAACTTGAAACTCGCCTACTTTAACGCCATACGAAGGAACAAACATTGCCTGGTTACAACTACCATCTGCAAAGTAGTACAAATTGGAAGTAGGATTACCGTAATACTGCAGAACAGGCACGAGTTCCCTACCCAATGAGACATTACTGATGTCACTGACACCACCATCTGAATTCGTCATTGTCAGGTTGCCTACTTCATCGCTGGTAGACTTAAAGGTCAGCGCAGGTGAAGCATCGTCGATTGCTTGCAAGCAAGTTTCATTGGTCGCAATCGTGTTCGTACCCTGCACATCGATGGTGAGGTTAGGCAGTCCGACTTTCAACGGAGCCGTAATGGCCGCACCGTTTAGCGTCAGGGTATAAACCAGAGCGGCATCCTGACCGTCACCACTTACCGTGAACGACACCTTACCGTCTTTCAACACATTACTGGCATTCAACTCAGTCACCTGCGTCTCACCAATAAACAGGTTGTAAAGCGTCATCGTCTGGAATTCTGCTGTCACCTCCACATTAAACGCCTCATCCGGCATTTGGAATGTATATTTGGTCACGCCAGCAGGATCTGAATTCTCGGAGTCTGGCGTAATCGTCAGCACCGTACCATCAGATATAGGAAGGCTTCTCTTCGGAGCCTGCATAGCCTCACCAGACAGTGTGGCTATTGCTGTCAGCTTGTCCGCTGTCAGGTAATAGCCTTGCGCTGGTGTCACAGTCAGCGTGCATACGCCTTGATCGCTGACGGACTTCGTCACCGTTCCCGCATTCGGGTTAGGCGTCACATTGACGCTAACCGTCTGCCCTGCCCAGGCGCCGATAGTCAGCGCCAGCAGGACGGCTACGGATAGAAATCGATGAATAATCTGTTTCATATCGCGTAATGTTTTAGTTATTTCACAACCACTTTACGCCCATTCTGAATATAGAGTCCTTTCTTAGAAAGATTCTGCAACTTACGTCCAGTCAAATCGTAGATGTTACCATCCACCTCGTTCATCTTAATTTTCACATCGTTCACGCTTGTAAAGTTGTCCTCGTTGTCAATGACGATAGTCAGCTGAGAAGCGTTGCCACCGCCAACGACTTCATTTGGTACAAGCAGATAATTCTTATCTTTAGAGATTGTACCCGTCACACGCATCATCTTACCGTTATACAAGCCATAAACGATTCCATCGATATTAGAAACTGCAATTTCAGCAGCAGCATGCTGCAACATATTGCTAGCCACGTTGGTGTTTTCTGTCGTTGTCGTAGTTTCATTGTTCAGCAGCACAGCCACCTTCTCAGGAATATAGCTGATTTGCGAAACGGTAACAACGCCATCACCTACACCTGTAGCAACATAAGCACCGATGCCTGCGGGCAGTTCTACATCACCATCTGCGCTATAGTATGTAGCCCAGTTCTCATGGAACTCTACCTCATTGTCGGCCAGCGTACGGTTGACAATCGAGAATGTAGCCGACTCCGTTCCTGTAAAGTTACCCGTACCGGTCACTTCAACAGTATATTCTCCAACTTCTTTTGCCTCGATGTCACCTTCTACAGCTTGACCATTAAGCGTTACGGTGTAGTCATTGGCTGTCATTGTACCAGCCTTCACGCTTGTAATGGTCACAGTCTGGTCTGAACCGTTATAAGGCAACGAGGTTGCACTGAGTGTCATCTCTGTTATTTCGGCAGGATAAATAGCTACTTTGATGGTTTGTGAAGCAAGTATATCATTGTAGTTATCACCACCATTCACCATATAAATGATTGCATAATAGCCAGCATTTTTACTTGTTGGCACCGTTGTTGAGAAAAGATTCTCACCGGGATCACACAACATATAACCACTTGCTTCATATTCACCTTCGCTTATTTCACTCCAATAGTACTTAGCTGTTGCTCCTTCAGGAACATTGCTGACAGTAATCAACTGGTGGTCAGTATCATCGTAAACCAGTTCTTCAGGAACAGAAGCCGAAACCATTGTCAGGTCACCCTTTTCAATAGAGAATTCATTATAGGCTTCGCCACCAAAATAGTTAGCGCTCTCGGCAACCGTAGCCTTCACGATATAGCTACCAACATTAGTAGGCACATCCTCTGAGAACTCGGCCTCATCATCCTCTGCATCCTTATAAGTATAGGTAACTGTACCATTGCCCAGATTACCATCAACAGAAGGTGCTTTAGGTTCTTCACCATACTTCCAACCAGTAATGCTGACAGTCAGTTCTCTGACGCCCTCAACAGTCAGATAAGCCTTTCCAATAGTGAAATCGGCTGTTGCCGAACCAGCTGCGTAATTAGCGGTCTCTGCCACCTCAACCTTGATAGTATAAATACCAGCATTCTCAGGTACTACAGATGTATATGTGTTATCATCAGCGTCCCTCACCTTATAGTAGAAAGTCATGTCACCTTCTTCTTCGTTACCTTCAACAGTGGCTTCAATTTCTTCGGGCTGTTCACCATACGTCCAACCATCTAATGAAACAGTAAGTGAAAGTGGAGCCTTTGTAATTTCAAAGCTCTTGGAAACTGAGCCAGTATAGTTGCCCTTACCAGTCACGACGACATTGTAAGTAGCAACGTCAACCACTTCAGCCTCTTCAACAGTTACAGGATTCTCACCTGTATTTACAAGCTGATAAGTCAAATCATAATCTGTACTTTCCAACTGATAGTCTTCATTATTAATATTGTCCAAAATGGTCACAACTGGAGTCTGTGGATTACCACTAAATACAAAACTACTAGGAGTCAATGTAATCATATCGCTTGTAATTGACTTAGCCAAAATAGTGAACGTTTCAGTAGCCGTACCAGTATATTTGCGCTGACCAGTCAAAGTAACAGTTGCAGCATCGCTAACAATGATATTGTTGCTGTAGCTTACAGAAAATTCATTAGCATTCAGGGGTGTTCCACCTACTACAACGCTGCTCACAGCGGGCTCTTTCTCTGTGCCGTCATAAGTGAATGATGTTGCAGCCAGCGTAATGACAGCATCAGAGATATTAATACGTGCCTCGAACTCTGCCGTCACCTCAACGTTGAAGTTCCCGTCCGAAGGCATTGTAAACGTATGCGTCGTTTCGCCGCTGGGGTCAGCATTAGAATCAGAGGTAATAGTCAATTCCGTCTCATCCATTTCAATAGAGCCTGTGCCTACTCTGCGGGCAGGAGCCTGAATGGCACTACCATCCACTGTCGTCACTGCTGTCAACGACTTCAAATAATAGCCATCATCTGGCGTTACCGTCAGTGTGCAGGTCTCACCTGCACCAGCTGAAGATGGCACCACACTTCCGCCGTTCGACGGTTTGATTATCACTTCACCGGCCCATGCGCCGATGCTCATCAGTAGAAATACTACTACAGTTAATACCTTTTTCATATACTTATTATTATTTATTAGTTTCATAACTACTTTGTCCTTTCTTGATTTTTAATGATTAATACTTATTTTCTTTTTTGATTGATTACTACTTTACGTCCATTCTGAATGTAGATACCCTCCTTCGAAGGCTTCTGTACCTTACGGCCCTGCAGGTCGTAGACATTCTCATTATCTACATTTCTCATTCTCTCAATCTCACTGATGCCCGTTGTTTCGCCGTCAATGACGATAGTCAGCTCAGGAGCACCAGCAGGCTGTGTAGCTACAGAAATCGGCAGATAGTTCTTACCAGCGCTGATAGTACCATGAACACGCTTCATCATACCGTTATACAGGCCATAGTAAATAACATTACCTTCAGAAACAGCAATATCTTCATTAGCATGCTGCAACATATTGCCAGTCGTGCTGGTGTTGTCTGTCGTTGACGTCGTCTCATTGTTTAGGAATACGGGTACTCCTCTCGGAATAGACTTGATTTGTGTCACAGTAACAGACTGTCCGCTTATTCCGGATGCAATGTATACACCAATATTCTTATTCTCAGGTAGCGCCACATTACCATTATTATTATAATATGTAGCCCAATGATTATGGAAGTCATCGTCCGTCAGAGCCAACGGAATATCCTTTATCACATACTGGCGTTCAATAACCTGTGTCTTATGCGTCTTGCCTGAATCGCCTTCTACAAGCAGATAGACGTTCAGCTTAGTGCTTTCGCGAACAGCAATCTTGTCGCCGGCGTTATAAACCTTTGCGTTCTCCTCATCGTCGTCGAAATAGTAATAAACCGTTGCCGAATACGAACCACCTTCAGGCAGATTGGTAATCTCGACTTCAATATCGCCTTCATACTCGCCAGCATCTTTACTGATGGTTGGCTGGTCATACACGTACAGCATTCTGTGCGCATTACCATACGACCAGATATTCTGCTCGTCAGTGCCACAACGTGTGTAGGGATAGAAATCGTACACACCCGCTGGCAATGATATCTCACCTGTGTATTCTGTTCTTTCTGATGTTTCCTTATAACCATAAGAATAGAATACGTCACCGTTCAAGCCTATCCTCTGCAGAGTCAGTGTCTGACCAGTGAAATATGCACCTTCTGAAATAGAAACATCAGGATCATCAGGTCTAACACTCAACTCATACCATGTAGCATCCGCTGCAAACACATCTGTTTCCTCGCTTTCAGCCTTAATAGTAGTATAACCGCCACCAACAATCGTTATCTTACCTGTTGCATCAATCGTGGCAGTCGTTGGGTCGCTACTGGTATAGGTGATGTTAACGCCACTCAAGTCGCTGGTATATCCGTCACCTGTATCACCTTTCAAGGTAGGCGATGTATACTCTGATCCATACTCTATAGGTCCTTGTGAGCCATCTTTTTGGATATAGCTGTTTTCTGATGTATAGAAGCGCAAACCAAGATTATGGCGAATGGTATACTCAGCCTCTACCTGCTTACTCTTCAACACCTTACTGGAGTCTTCATCAAGGATATAAACACATACCTTAGTCGACTCTGACACTGCAATCGTCTGCTCGGCAGAAGTATATAGTACTGAATCGTTCTTGTTTTCATTGAGATAGTACCATACCTGTGGATAGCTTGTAATCTCAGTAGCCAGGTCGGCTGGCAGATTGGTCAGCGTCACATTCTGCGTTCCAATATAGCTTCCGGCCTCTACACTGAAGTCAGGCTTGTTATGAACGATGTAGACACCACTTGTACTAATCTGGAATGTAGATCCGTCGTACGTATTTGTTTGGGTGGCACTCAGCAGATACTTACCTGTTGTCGACAAGGTAAACGGTGCTGTATAAGTGGTCTCACTGAAATGATTCATGCCATCCGCATATTGAATGGTTCCTTCGCCATTTCCACTGATAGCGTACTCTTGGTCAGGCCAGTAAAGACCCTCACTCGGAGCTATCACCGGTTTTAGAGTAATCAGTCTTTTCTTATCACTACTATAGCCTTCTCCAAGTCCGTTTTCAAAATCAGTACTGAATCCGCTATAATACTGTGCATATTCTCCGTTACGATAAGTATTCTTCATCAACAGTTGACCAGGATGCTCAGCATCTGTCGTAAAGGTCAGTGGTAACAGGTCGTCACCCTCTGTCACAAAGGCATACTCGCCATTACTATTTGCATCGACATATCCACCGTCAATGACGTTATTGCCCAGCAAATGTACGGTAAGACCGTCCTCAAGACCACTGAAAATACGGCCACTGATAGTTGCACCATTCAGCGTCAAAGTTGCAGGCGTAGCGGGGTTATCGCCTTGAGCTGCCTGAGCGGGGGTAAATGATACCTTTCCGTCACCAAGCACATCAGAAGCATTTACACTTGTAACTGTTACGCTGCCTACTGTCAAATCATAAGTTGTTGGAGCGATTACGTAATAATCACCTCCATAATCTGAATCATAGCTCGTTGATAAGGCTAAGCCGTTAGCATAAGAAATAGTATGACCTGTTGCAACATTTGAAGCAAAAACAGACAAATTGCCAGGATTGCTAGCACTGGATGTAAACGTTACGGTATAGTCATCTGTACCCTGACCTTTCTTAGCCAAGAATGTAGTATAGCCTCTTACACCATTGTCGCCTATCAAGTTAATGGTTAGATTACCATATCCATTTATAATAAACGGTATACTTTCAACGTAATCATACTGTTTAAAACAATTATTGAGAGTCAGTATGCTATTTTCAGCGTCAAACACCACTTTAGGTGTTTCTCCTTCTCCAATATAATCATCAAGCACATTAGAAGCATTCTGGTCGGTTACTTCAATATCATTGACAGTCAAGCCATAAGAAATATAGTCAGACACGAAGACTTCACCCGTGTAAGAACCCAAGTCAGAAATCGCAGATGGTGTTCTTAACACTAACGGCTCTTCAATATTCACCGATGTGAATCCAGAGATTGCAGCCGACTGATCTTTATTGTTAGTCAGTGTCAGAGAATTCATAGGATAATCGCCACCTTCCATTGAGGAAATCGTCAATGTTCCCGATGTAACTTGGTCAGTAGCAGCGAAACGGATTGAAGACATGGTGACTTTTCCGAGCACAACAATAGACAGAGCTGACATGTTACTCGTGATGGCATAATCGTGAGTACCACTTATCATAAGTTGGTTGTCATCACTCATGGACATCTCAGGATACTCTATCTCTCTTTCATTCTGTTTCCACCAAGCATCACAGAACTGATTTCCATTCACTTTTATTCCATACTTTTTGTTAGGTGCTATGGTCATAAAATCGCAACCCTGATCTGCCCACCAATCATAATTTGCACAATCATTTTGGTTATCTACATTCCAAATTGGTGTAGAGTCATCGCTCCAGCCATTGGCAAAGCAACTCATAACTGATGTCAAATTAACTGACAATGAACCGGGACTCGTTTCGCTTGTAGTGAAGAGCAATGCACCACCCTTTCCCTCGAAAACAGGGCTGTTACTTGAGGGATATTCACCACCATAGTAACTATAACCAACAAGATTGACTGTCAAATTGTCTGAATTTGTCCTGACGACACGCCCCGAAAGGGTAGCATTGTTCAGCGTCAGCGTGTTTGTAGACGCATCAAAAGTCACAGTAGTATTATTCTCACCCAAAATATGGGAAGCATTACTTTCCTTTACATCAACTCCTGCTACTGTCAAACCATAACTGATACCATACCACATCAATTCCATTAAATTAGAAGTACCAGTATTTTTGTTCAACCACCATACCGCAGTAGAACTTGGGGTTTCGCTAATCTCAATACTTGTTGCAACGCTGCTCCAATTACTTGTAATGTTAGCATTGAAGGAACCTATCACAGAAAGCGGTTTTCCATTCTTACCACTATTCATAAAAGAAATAATGTTGGAATTATCTCCTTCGAAAGCGTACTCATCACTTTGAATATTGATTGCATTAGAACCGATGAAATCAACTTTCAAGTCAATATTACTCACCACTTTACCTGTGATCGAAGCACTGTTTAATGTCAGCTTAACAGGATCACTATCACTAGCAGGAGTAATAGTTACTGTTCCACTAATATTGTCGCCAGTAACAGTCACAGTACTTTGCAAGTCTGCTGCCATATACTGATGACCTGCAACAGACAAGACGTAGTCTTCTGCCCACGCCACTTGCGGCGCCAACAGCATCACGAACAGGGCAAGGAGGCACAATAGGCCTTTGCCGATTCTCAATGGTTTTAATTTCCTTTCAACTTCCATAACTATCTATTAAATTCGTATATTATTATCCTTGACTTTAAATGCCTTTGGTATAAGGTGTGCGTACACATTATTAGTGTATCACGCGGCAAAGGTACGAAAAAAAACGCAAACGACCAAAGAAAATCAAAAAAAAACTTGCAGCCTCGTTGTTGTGAAGCTGCAAGTCCTTCATAAAAATCATGACACTCCGATTGAATCTTCTTGGCTATCAGTACACCCCACTTTTTCAAAACTGTATTCTGTATTCTGTATCACGCGATGGCGATTGATCCACGTCCGAATCATCTTGATGGCTAAATGTCCCTCGTTCGACAGCCCCTGTTGCTGACGTATCCGCTTGGCATCGTCTATCGTAAACTTGTCAGGCAGGTCTTCAAGCAAGCTCCTCGGGCCGCGTTTCGATGTCGGTATGTCGCCGTTCGCATGACGTATCAGGTCGCCAAACAGCTTCATTTTCAGATACATGTCGTAGAAGAGGCTCCAGCGGCAAAACGTTTCGATTGACTTCTCCCACTTCATGCCGTTGGCTACATACAGCAGACAAGCCTTACGAAATGCCATCACCAGTGCGCGATGCGTCAGGTTGTCGAAGACGTCATCAGCCGACAGACAGGCAAATTCGGCACACTCATCCTTCAGTTTCCGCGCCATCCGTTTGGCCTGCGGACAGTCTATCACACCTGTTGCCGCCTTCAGGTTGTCTATATACGGCTTTAAAGTCTCGTCGTACGCCTCGTCGTAGTTGCCAAAGACGGGGATGTCGGCGCCCACATCTTCTTCGGGTACGGTGGCTAGCGTCAGTCGCGACACGGGACCATCGGTAAGCACGTGGCGAAAGTATCGCATCAGCTTCGGTACGGTCGTGTTGGCGTTCCAGTTCAAGTGCAGGCACCCGTCGCCCGTCACGCTCTGCGTCGAGGCACGGTCGCTACCGAAGTCGTTACCCTCGTCGTCACACAGCTTCAGCGTCGTAAACTGGTTGCTACGCCCCGAACAGCCCTCAATCTTGTCCCACTGCTCCAACTCGTTAATCCTCACGTAGAGCGGTGCACCGTTGGCCTCTTCGGTACGCTGTACCAGTGCGGCCTTGGTGATGTCCGACTTGATGTTCTGTATCACCAGATCGTCCGGTCTCTGCGGCTTCTGCTTGTTGCCAGCCTTGCTGTTATAGTCGTCGTTGAACTGCTTCAGGCGCTCGCGGTTCACGCGGTCGCGAGCCATCATGTCGGCAATAATGTGCGTCAGCGGCTGCCGCGTACACGAGTCCTTGCCTGCCCCAGTCTCGGCTACTATCAGGCAGTTGATGCGCAACTCCCTCACCTGATTATCGATATACCTGAAACTGAGTCCCTTCGGGTACGCGCCCAGCGGTGGGAACATGGCCTGCGCCACCGTAGCCTTGTATTTCTGCGGCGTGTTACGCGTTACGGCCTTCACCAGTTTCGGCAGCACGGCAGGCAGTTCCGGTGGACGCTTGCTGTTGAACAACTGCGACAGCTTGCAATGACTCAAAGGTGTCTCAACTAAAGCTTCGCCGTCTTTTCGTGCGACTTCCTGTTGCGCTTTGGCATTGATTTCACGCAAGCTGGCATTCATAAATCCCTTGTCGGCATCATACTTCTCATAGAAGTAGTCGATGAGTTTGCGACAGTCCTCGGTATCCGAGTAGTTCGGCAACCGCTGGGCTACGACGGCGTGCAGCTGTCCGCGCTTCATCAGCTTGCCCACACCCACCGACAGTACCGCCATCAGGTTCGAATGCCAGTTGTGCTCACCCCACACGTCCATCGCGTCCGGGTTCAGCCCAGCCTGCTTTGCGCAGAGGTCAAAAGCCACAAGGTTCCTGGGATCTAACGGCGCAGCTTCAGAATTGACATCATCCATCTTACCTCTTCCATCTGACATCTGACATCTTCCATCATCCTTCTTACCTCTTCCCTCTTCCTTCTTACATCTTCCCTCTTCCTTCTTCAACCCCCTTCCGTCCACATCAAGTCCCCGTTGCAGATACGCCTCACGACGCTCTTCCAGTTCCTCGTCGCTCAGCGCCTCCAACCAATGCGGCGACCGATAGACCTCCTCGTCCTTACCCGTTACATAGATAAAACGCTCGGGTGTGATACAATTCTCGTCGTAAGGTATATCCACCTCTGCACAAAACGCCTGCTGTGCTTCCTCGATGGTCATGCCCTTCGGAATGCGGATGTAGATATGCACCTTTTTACGTGCCGAATACTCAATACGCAGCACCTGATCCTGCCAGTCCGAGTACGCATCCTCGTTCAGTTCCAATGCCCGACGGATGGCTTTGTCTACCAGTTCCTTGTCGTCCACATCGACACACGTCATGTGGGTGAATGCTTCGGGAATGATGTCCTTCTGCGCCCGATGGTTGTTCTTGAACGCCGCATAGTGCGGACAGATGTACGGCAGTTGGTCTTTCTGCTTCTCGTCGCCGGCGCGGATGTCGGCCACCATCTGTTTCAGCCAGGCTTCGGAGAGCAGCTGGTCAAGCTGCTCCGAAGTCCAACTCTCAGCATATCCGCGGTTTCGTCGCCCGCCATGCTGCGTGTTGCCTGCTATCTGCTGTTTCATACGCGCTTTTTCTTGCTTGAAATCATTTCCTCCAGATAGACCAGCAGCTTCGCCACATCCTTCTGCAGCAGTCGGGGCATGTCCGCACGCAGTTCACTCGGTGTTATAAACGATACGCGGTCATACCCGTCGTTGCCGCGCGAAAAGCTCAGGTAGTCGCCCCTGTATTCCGGCTTCCTGCGTACACGCCGCGTCTGCGTCACCTCCAGCTGTCCGTTCGACAACATCTGGATTCTACCTCGTCCCACAAACGGCTCCACCTGACCCACTACCGGGTTGTCGGGTGTCGACTGCACGTAGTGTAAACCATTCTCCAACGTCGTGACGCTCGTCTGACCACTCATCGTCACCGTCCTCATTTTCTTACTTTTCATTCCGTTTTCTTCATACTCGAAAATTTAATAATTCAACTTTCGCAAGCTCTGCTTGCTTTGTAGATAAAGGGAGTTAGAAGAAGATAGAAGGAAATAAAAGACGTTTGTAATGCTACACAATAACCGCAGATGGAGTAATGTCCTCTATCTTCCGCCGCTGAAAAGCGGCTATCTACCTCTATCTTCCTATATCTTCTTAACATGCGAAACTTGAATTAATTATTCAAAAAATCTCTTCGCTTCCCATTCGCGACGCTTCACCAGTCCAGGCAACTTCTTGCCGCCAGCAAAGACCCACCGCTTGAACTCCTTCTTGATCTGCTGCATCGAACCCCCATTGCGAATCACCTTCAGCAACGTCGACGTCCTCAGCCTGCCGATACCCAAGTTAAAGACAAACGACACCAGCGCGTCCAGCTGTCCCTCCGTCTTGGCCACATGCAGCTCCTTCACCAGCCATTCAGCCTCCTCAATGTCCTCACGCAACATCTCCTTGGCCCAATACTCGCTGATTCTGTCACCCATACGGACGTTCTTCGTGTGTCCGTACCCGATGGTCGGCACGCCTGCGGCATCCTCATACGCCTCCAGACGGCACCCCTCCATCTCCATCAACTTCTGTAACAATAATTCCGTAGTCGTCATACTAAAATAATTTCTGATTAATTTCTGATAATTTCTTTCCTTAAATACCCTCAGGCAATTTCTTTCTTTACTCCTAACTCAATAGCATCATTTGATGAATCATCACCGATACAAACCGTCCCGACTTACCATCCTTGTCGTACTTGCGGGCATTGATCGTGAAGCGCACCGCATACCAATGCCCCTCTATCAACCTCAGTTTGTCCTCACCGTCCTTGACTATCTGCTTGGTCAGCGGACCGCTTGTCTCACCGTGAATGGTGTCGATGCCGTCGGTCAGCGTCACCTCGTAATAGTCTACCGTTTCCTTCGTGCCGTCCTGTCGCGTCCAATCACGCTGCTTCTTGAAACTGCACTCTACCAATTGTAATGTCTTCTCCATAATTGTAAAAATAAATCGAAAATTAAAAAATATAATGTAAAAACTATTCGCTTTTTAAAGAACAGCCGTGCTGTCGCAGCAGGGCTGGTTGTGCAGCAACGCTTTGCCGCTATGAACAAACATTCAAACTCACAAACAAATGAAACACGTACAAGTGAAATATTATATGAATAATCTCTTCTCCAGCCTTCTGGAGGTTCGTTTGTTGCAGTGTTTTAAAGAGCGATTTTGTCTTTCGACGATGCAAAGGTAGACACATAAAATAATGAGCGTAAACTATCACACAAGATGATACTATCATTTTACTATCATCTTGAAAAACAAGCCATTAACAAAAAAGTGATAGTTAGCGGGAACCAACTATCACTTAACTATCACCCTAAATATCAGCGGTATTTTACACCTTGGGCACCAGCCGCTCCATCTCTTGCTCAACAAACGACTTGATACGCACACTCAGCGACTGGTCCAACTCCATCAGTCCGTTGTTCAGATACTTACGCATGCCGTTATTAACACCTTCCAATAGCTTGGTCAGTTCCAACACCGTAACTTCCTCCTGGTAGACACCCTTAGTCTTCAGATGTCCAATGATACAATATAACGTTTTCTTGCTAAACTCCTTGAATTTCTCGCGAGAACCCGCCCTGCTGATTTCGCTGCGGAAGTTAGTAAAGATGTGTTTCCACAGCGTAGTCAGATGCTGACTCCAATCTTCTGCCACCAGATGCTGAATCTTGGCAATCAGACTGCTCACCTTTTGCTCCAGATCGTCCACTACGGGAGCTGCTTCAGCCTTCTCAGCAGGCCTCTTCTTTGGCTGTAGGTCACTTTGCATCTGACGCCACGTTTCTACCATATTGAATAACGTCAGAAGCTCTTGACTGAACATGGGGCGAGGGTCTATATGAGACACGCCAAAACGGTCGGCATGCGTAAACAGAAATCGTGATAACCCGTCATAGTCTATCGTTTTCTGCTCAGCATCGTAGACTTGTTCAAACTCGTCGTCATTAAGAAAGATACTTCTGAAATCCTCCAGTTCATTCTTCATGCGCGCCTGCAGACGATTCTTCAGAGTACGCGACGAGAAGCCTATCTTCCACTTGTTATAGGCTGCCCTGCACTTGCGCTGGTAGTGCTTCTTATAGCAGGCCAGCCATTTATCATACGACTGCGCAATCTGCTCCTCGGTGGGCGAATTCAGAAACTCGGATATCTCCATCAGCACTTCGCTCAACTCGCGCAACGCACACATCACAATATCTGCCACTTCCCTGCCATTCAGCTGTTGTAAAGGCAGCAGCGAGTCGTCAACCGGACCTACAGTCTCCTGTTTCTCCTTAAGTAATCGTTAAAAAATAACTTGGTACAATATGTCATCAGTTGCATCTGACAAGATAGTTCCATTTGGGCAGTATTTCGTCCTTGACGATATGCCTAGCACACTCACTTTCAAAGAGCGGGTTGCGTTCTGTCTTTGT
>JAFVHO010000086.1 GCA_017474485.1 Prevotella sp. | reverse complement strand
GTTGACAGCTACCTTGTTGCCTTTCGACTATACCACCCGGGAGTGGTATGGTAAAACGATTGAAAACAGCCAGAGTATGTGGACGCAACCCTACCTTGACCAAGGCGGTACCCACATTATCATGTGTACCTATGTGATGGCTATTCAAGATCGCTCTGGCATGACGGTCGGTGTATTCTATGCCGACGTGCCCATGGAGGATGTGTCAGTGTTATTGATGGATATTCAGGAGGGTATTATAGAAAGCCGTACCGTACTATTCATTATCCAACTCTTCAGCCTGTTGGTTATCGGCTTTATTGTATGGCTTGCTGTCAGAGCTTTCCGTCGCTATAAGGACCAATATGTCGACCCGGAAAAGAATCATCTTGTTGAACAATTGGCAAAATTCCGCGAGGTAAATACTCGTCTGACTAAACGCAATCAGGAACTGGCTGAGAAATTGGCTGACATGCGGCAACGTATGGCCGCTGATAGTCAGACGACGGATACCACTTGGTATAGATAAAAAAATAGAGTATATATTTGGCGTTTTACTCGATTTGCACTACCTTTGCAGCCATATTTATAGAAAGTTATGGAATCAAAATTAGTTATTTATAATACGCTGACACGGCAGAAGGAGCGTTTCGAGCCGTTGCACGCCCCCAATGTGGGTATGTATGTTTGTGGTCCTACCGTCTATGGTGATCCTCATTTGGGACATGCCCGTCCCGCTATCACCTTCGACTTGGTGTTCCGCTATCTGAAGCACTTAGGCTATAAAGTACGCTATGTGCGTAACATCACTGATGTAGGCCACCTGGAGCATGATGCCGACGAGGGTGAGGACAAGATAGCCAAGAAGGCACGTCTGGAGCAGCTGGAGCCCATGGAGATAGCACAGTATTACACCAACCGCTACCATCAGTATATGGATATGCTGAATGTGTTACGTCCTTCTATTGAACCTCATGCTACAGGTCATATCATTGAGCAACAGCAGTTGGTACAGCAGATTCTCGATAACGGTTTTGCCTACGAGTCGAACGGAAGTATCTATTTCGATATAGAGGCATATAACAAGCAATACAAATACGGAATCCTCTCAGGTCGAAGCCTTGAGAATATCAAAGATGCTTCGCGCGATAATCTTGACGGTGTCGGTGAAAAGCGCAATCAGGCTGACTTCGCCCTGTGGAAGAAGGCACAGCCCGAACACATCATGCGCTGGCCCTCCCCTTGGAGCGACGGTTTCCCTGGCTGGCACTGTGAGTGTACCGCTATGGGCCGTAAGTATCTGGGCGAGGAGTTCGACATTCATGGGGGGGGCATGGACCTCGTGTTCCCCCACCACGAGTGCGAGATAGCTCAGGCTCAGGCTTCAATGGGTCATCCTGCTGTCAAATACTGGATGCACAACAATATGCTGACCATCAACGGTCAGAAGATGGGTAAGTCGTACAACAACTTCATCACGTTGGAACAGTTCTTTACGGGTAATCATCCGTTGTTGGAGAAGGCCTACTCGCCCATGACCATCCGCTTCTTTGTGCTCTCGGCTCACTATCGTGGCACAGTGGACTTTTCTAACGAAGCCTTGCAGGCTGCCGAGAAGGGTTATGAGAAACTGATGAATGCAATCAACGATTTAGAGCGCATCGCTGTTTCGCCGCAATGCGATGCTGAGACAGAGAAGGTCGCGAAGAACCTGCGCCAAAAGTGCTATGACGCGATGAACGACGACCTAGCTACACCACAGGTCATTAGCAACCTCTTTGAGGCTTGTACCACCATCAACAAGCTCGTAGACCACAAGGGCACCATTTGTGCCGACTGCCTGAAGGAACTGAAGGAGGTGATGAATCTCTTTGCTTTCGATATCCTCGGACTCAAGGCTGATAACGCTGGTTCAAACGACGCTCGCGAAGAGGCCTTTGGTAAGGTCGTCGATATGGTGCTCGAACTGCGTGCCAAGGCCAAGGCCAATAAAGACTGGGCCACTTCTGATAAGATTCGCGACGAATTGGCTGCTGCAGGTTTTGAAGTAAAAGATACGAAAGACGGCGTTACTTGGAAGCTGAACAAATAAAAGCTTCTTTCGTCAAGTACAATGCTATCATGTCTTTCCACATCTTACGGACAGACATATACACCAATCCATTGTGGGGGCCTTTGGGTCCCCACGAGTTTTTCATGATGTAATAGGGACGGCCAGCCTCGTCGTGAGCCATTCCTACAATGCACATGGCATGACCGCGACTCTCCCAGCAGACGGGATGGCGGTGGCGCAGGGCACTGTCTACATGGCTGCGTAGCGTGTCGAGTGGCAGGTTCAGCAGTCGGTTCTGTTCCCAATTGTCGGGCACGGGCACTACAATCTTCTTGTTATAGGGCGAATCAGGAAAGCACGTCAGCGACAGATATTCATCTGGGGCACAGACGGAATGGGCAAACTCCCAAGGTGTGTAACGGGCTCCTAACAGAAACACCCATTTCGGCGTAGGCAACTCGTCGGTAGCATCGTCGGGCAATACGTCGTACGGTACGATGCCATATTTTTGTATCATGTTCAGCAGCGTTTGACCCATGGCACGTTGGCCTTTGGCCTTTAGCTCTTGGCTATTAGCATCCATCATGCGTCCAATGTATACTGGCGACAGGTTGACGGAGTCGCCTCTTACCAGGTGTTCCGTCTCTATCGTAGCCAGCATGGCGTATGCCCAGCAGAGCTCCGACTTACCCTGATTCTTCACGGGAGTCATGGGTAGCAGGATTTCATCGGTAAAAGTGTGCTGCTGCTTACGACTGCATGCCGCAAACAGTATTACAATAGCAATGAAAAACGTCCATTTTGCTTTCATGGCTGCAAAGGTAATAAATAATTAAGAGTTAAGAGTTAAGAATTAAGAAAATTTGTGTATCTTTGCCGCCGAAACAAAGCAAAGTATCTGAATCAACTATAGAATAAGGCTATGCACCACAAGAGGGAAGACCTGGAACGCTTGGGCATCACGCCCGCAGAGACCAAGCACAACAATCACCGCCGCGCCGTGTGGGCCGACTACGCGGGTACGGGGCTGTATATGGTGACCCTCTGCGCCGAGGACCGCCAGCCCGTCTTCGGACGTTTGGAGGGCGACATACGTGCACAGCGGGGCACCGACGCCTTCCCCCATCTAGTGCCCTCGGCCCTCGGTCGCGCCATCCTTAGCGAAGAGCTGCCGAAGATACATGCTTGCTATCCACAGGTGGAGCTGTGGCAGGCCGCCCTCATGCCCGACCATCTGCATCTGCTGCTCTTCGTGCGCCAGCCTCTACCCCCGAATAAACGGCTGGGAAATGTCATAGGGGCCTTCATGGGCGGCTGCAGCCGCGCCTGGTGGCGCCTGGCCTCACAACCCCAACCCACGGCTGACGCCGCAGGCACCGCCGCGTCATCCTCCGCTGTGGTGCCTGGGGCGTCAGCCCCAGGAAACCGCCGCCCCCTCTTCGAGCAGGGCTACCACGACCGCATCATCAAGCGCCCCGGCATGCTCGATACCATCAAGCGCTACATGGCCGACAACCCGCTCCGTGCCCTCATGCGCCGCGCCCTGCCCGCCCTCCTCCAGCGCCGCCTCCACCTCCGCATCGCTGGCCGCGACTACGCCGCCTTCGGATGCCTCTTCCTGCTGAAGCGCGCCGAGAAGGAGCTCGTCTTCTACCACCGCCGCGACCGCCACACCGGCCTCCCCACCGAACAGACCCCCTCCTTCGCCGCCGCCCGCGACCGACAGCTCGCAGAAGCCCGACAGGGCGTCGTCCTCGTCTCTGCCGCCATCTCCACCCCCGAACGCATCGTCATCAACGCTGCCATCGACAAGGGGCTGCCCGTCATCAACCTCCAGAAAGAACCCATCGGCCCCTACTGGAAGCCCGAGTGCCGACGCTTCGACGCCTGCGCACGCGGCACCCTCCTCATCCTCGCACCCTGGGGCATCGCCGACGAACTTCCCACCGACTACCAGCGCTTCCACCGCCTCAACGACCTCGCCGCCGAAATCTGCAAGACTACTGATGCCACCATCATCGGGCTCACCGACCTCGCCGCCTCTCCATAATGCTGCGCTGCGTCCTTTTTTGCTCTCACTTGCAATTTTGGGGAAAGAATGTTTGGGGATTACAAGAAAATGTTGTAACTTTGCAGACGTTGAACTAAAACGGAACGAGAAGATTACTATTAAATCAAGAGAATGATACCGAGACAGGGACATATCGTAAAGTATGTTAAGGACGCGAAGAAAGTGGCCTTAACCTTTGGTGGTCTCGATATTATTTATACAGACAGTTAGTCTTAAACATCAAGAAAGAGCGCGGAGCGGCTCTTCCCGGACCGATGAGGGACGGGGAGAGTCGCTCTGCTGCGCTTATGGACCAAAGCAATAACAATTAAAACTATATTTTATTAACTTTTTAAAATCATTTTAATTATGACAAAAAGAATTCTTTCAATGCTCGTGCTGCTCGTAGCAGTAGCCACGGGCGCAGTGGCACAGAGCACGTACAAGGTCTCTGTGAAGGAAGGCACCGAGGATGCCTCCAGTTGGACCATCACGCCAGCCGAGGCAACGACCACGGGCGTGGCCGCAGGCACAGAGGTAAAAGCCACTTACGCCGGCACGAAGAAGGTGAAGAGCGTCAAGGCCGTGAAGAAGGCTCCTGCGGCTCCGGCAGGCAAAACAGTTGACCTCTCGACGCTGAATACCGACTACGTGGCGCAGAACGGCGACGTACTCACCAGCACGCTGGGCGGTAACTACAAGATTACGATTGCCGACGGCGCCACGGTGACGCTCGACGGCGCGACCATCAACGGCGAGAACAGCGAAGAATACAAGTGGGCCGGCATCACCTGCGAGGGCGACGCCGTCATCATCCTGAAGGACGGAACGTCGAACACCGTGAAGGGATTCTACGAGAATTATCCAGGTATCTATGTGCCAGTGGGCAAAACGCTCACCATTCAGGGCACCACGGGCTCACTCAACGCCAGCAGCAACTTCTATGGTGCCGGTATTGGTGCAGGATACAATGGTCTTCACTGTGGCAACATCGAGATTCAGGGTGGCATCATCGCAGCTACTGGCGGTAATGGTGCTGCCGGTATTGGTGGCAATTGTGTTACCCGCTGTGGTACTATCATCATCTCCGGCGGAGAAGTCACGGCTACTGGCCGTAGCGGTGGTGCCGGCATCGGTAGCGGTTATGGTGGTGCATCCGTATGTGCAGGTATCACTATCTCTGGCGGAACAGTACATGCCACTAGCATTGGCAGTGGTGCCTACTTTGGCAGTGGTGCCGGCATCGGTAGCGGTACATATGGTAAGTGCGGCGACATCACCATCAACGGTGGCACCGTCGAGGCTACTGGCGGTATACATGGTGCCGGCATCGGTAGCGGTCAATATGGTAAGTGCGGCGACATCACCATCACTAGCTCAGTGACCAGCGTGACGGCCACGAAGGGTGTTGATTGCGACAACAGCATCGGCGCTGGCATCGAAGGCACTTGCGGCACGATTACCATCGGCGGCACAGTGACTGGTAATATCACCACTAGTCCGTACACTTACGAGCCGTGAGGCAGGCGGCACGCAGTCCGGAGGCTTGAACTCGTGCCCCGCACACCGCCGCCTCGCGACAGGCAGATGCAGAGGCCCGGGCCCGCCCGCATCCCTCTCATCATCCCAGTAAAACAAACGAATTACAAACAATAAAAACATTAAAGACAATGAAACACAGATTTCTATATATCATGGCACTGCTGCTGATGGTTGCCGTAGGTGCGAGGGCACAAGACCCCACACCCATCGACCTGATGCCCAGTGCCGACGGTACGGAGTGGACGCTCGCAACGATGCCCGAATACGATGTCGAGCTGGAAGTGACGTACTACACCGACGAGGAAGTGGCCGCCATGGAAGAGGCCGCATACACCACTGGCGTTGAACTGACGAAGACTGGCGACGGCGAGTGGACGCTGGCTGCAACGCCCGAGTTCGACGTGGAGCTGGAAGTGGAGTATGAAACCGCCCTCGCACTCAACGAGACGGACGACAACAGCGCGAAACTCACAGAGTGGAACGGCTACGAGGCCGACGTTACGCTGACGAGAACGCTGACCGCAGGCTCGTGGAACACCTTCGCTGTGCCGTTCAATGTGAACGCTGCTACGCTCGCAGGCCTGAAACTGGCAAAGGACGTGACGGTGAAGGAGCTGACCAGCGCCTCGTTCGCCAACGGCAAGCTGACGCTAAACTTCGCCGACGCTGCGAGCATTGAGGCAGGCAAGCCCTACTTGGTGAAGGTGACGTCGGATTTCGACCTCTCTACCATCGCCTTCCCCGGTGCCATCGTAAGCAAGACTGCCGTGCCAACGGTTATCGACAATGTGGTTACCTTCCAGCCCTTACTGTCACCGACGGTGCTGACGGCTAACGACAAGACCAAGCTGTACCTCGGCAGCGGTACGAAAACGCTTTACTACCCGACAGCCGACATAACGGTCAAAGCTTTCCGTGCCTTCTTCCAGCTGACGAGCGAGGCCGCTGAGGCTCGCGAGTTCAACTTGAATATTGACGGTGAACAAACCACAGGCATCGACGCTACGCTAGTGAATAGTGAAAAAGTGAATAGCGATGTCTACGACCTGCAGGGCCGCAAGGTAATAGCTATGCAGAAGGGCGTGTACGTGAAGAATGGCCGCAAAGTAATCATCAAATAAAAAGGAGGGTACAGCTATGAAGAAAAAATATATGCAGCCCACTATTGATGTGGTGACTATTGACACAGAATGCCCACTGCTTACTGTCAGTGGTCTCGACAGCTTTGGTCTGGACGACGACGATCTGGAATACGGTGGTGGTAGCGATACCCCAGCAGGTGCCCCGACCTTGGTTGACTAGGCTTACGAATTTTGAGTTTAGGACCTGTAATATGAATACGTTTGACCATAAAAAGGACGGTCGGCCTCCGCCGGAGGTCCGGAAACCCTGATGCAGGGGTGCAACGGGCTGGTTGATGGTCCGAAAACCCTGTTTCAGGGGTGCAATGGGCTGGTTGACGGTCCGGATATCCCGTTTCAGGGGTGCAATGGGCTGGTTGACGGTCCGACGACTCCGTTTCAGGGGTGCAACGAAAAAAATAGTATGAACCTAAAAAAAAGAATATTTCTATGGCAGATACATTGCAACTGAATACGGCGTGGTTGGCCGAGCTGACCAACCCGCATCACGACGGCACAACGCAGCAGATTGACGACTTCGTGCAGGCTTACGTGACAGACAATGCCCGTTTCCAGCAGAAGGCCGCTGCCGTGCATCAGGCCCGCCAGGCTGAGGACGAGGTGTGGCTGAAGTCGCAGCGCGACCCGACTGTAAAGCAGCTGGAGGCCGCCGACAAACAGCAGGACGGCTACGTTACGGCTGCGCGCTACATCAATCTGGGCCATGCCTCGCTGCCCGACGGCGAACCGACGAAGGCTGAGGCTGTGGAGTGTGAGCAGGTGTTTAAGGACTATAAGTTCCAGACGCGCGATGCCTACGGTGCCGAAAGCGACAAGATCATACAGATGCAGCAGAACTTCGCAGCGCACGTGACGCACCTGACGCAGATTGGCGCATGGCCCATTTACCTGAAGGCCGTGGAGGCTGCACAGTTGGTGCGCCAGCTGCTGGGTCAGCGCGCACTGACCATGGGTGAGGCTGTGAAGGGCGAGATGAAGAATGCCCGTAAACAGACCGATGCCGCCATTGCCGAGCTCTACAGAACCATCGAGGCCATGATGGAGCTGATGCCGAGTGCCGAGCTGACTACGCTCTACAACCAGCTGAAGGGTATCGAGCTCTACGCCCGCCAGTACTACCTCAGCGGCAAGGGTAGCGGCTCTGGTAGCGGTGGTGGTAGTGACGACGGCGGTGATACGCCAACACCTACGCCTACGCCCGACCCGACGCCAGATCCTACGCCCGATCCGACGCCTGACCCAAGCGGCGATGGTGGCGATACGCCTATGCCTCCCCCCAGCGGTGGTGACGACGAAGACTAAAAATAAGCAGTTCCGCTTTTCAGTGCGGAACTGTTTTTTTTCCGAAAACGCTTCGTAATTACAAGCTTTTTGTGTATCTTTGCAGCGCAAACAAATATACTGACGACGATGAAGAGAATATTTTTACTTGCAATAAGTTGTTTGAGTCTGGCATTTGCCATTGAAACGTTGGCAGCGCCGCCCTTGCGTGTGCTGATGCCGATGCAGTTGTCCGACGGCACAGTGGTGATGCCGGCAGGTTTCAATATGGCGCCGTTAGCCATGGAAGGTTGCTGCGCAGCGCCGGCGTTGATAGGCGAAGGTAGTTATCTGCAGCATAAGGGCAGTCCGCGCATACTGACCATTCTGGCCGCCTTTCAGGATGTCGGCTTTACGGTGAACGAACCCGTCAAGGCTTTCGAGCAGTATCTGAACGGTGACCAGCAGGTGGACTTGGGCAACCATAATCATTATAACATGTCGAGTGTGCGCCAGTATTTCGAGACGAGCAGCCATCAGAAATTCTCGCCGCAGTTCGACATTGTGGGTCCTGTGACCCTGCCTCAGTACATGGATTATTACGGTGGCACGGCATCGGACGGTTCTGACGACAAGTTTTATGATTTCTGCCGTGATGCCTTGGAGCTGGCCAAAGACCAGGTCAGCGACTGGAGCGTCTATGACAACGACAACGACGGGCGCATCGAGCTGGTGTGCGTCATATTTGCCGGATACGGACAGAACCAGGATGGTGGTGACAATACCCTTTGGGCCAAGGCCAGTTATCAGAACATTAAGGTGAACGACGCTCTGCGTATTTCGCGCTTTAATTGCTGTTCCGAGTTGTTCCATCCCGATGCAAGATATTCGGATTACATCAACGGCACGGGTGTCTTCATCCACGAGATGTCGCACTGCATGGGTTTGCCCGACCTTTATGCCACCAAGAAGACTGGATACGTCAACAACCAAGGCATGGAATCGTTCAGCATCATGGACTACGGACTGTATAACCGCAATGGTTTTGCCCCTTGTACTTATAATGCATGGGAGCAGGAGGTAATGGGATGGACGGAGATTGAGGAACTGAAGCCGACGGCCGATAGCCCGCAGTCGATATCCGAACTGCTGCCACTGGTCGAGGGCGGCAAGGCTTATAAAGTAGTGAACGCCGACAACGACCGTGACTATATCGTGATGGAGAACGTTCAGAACCGCGGGTTCAACAAGTATGTTTACGGCCATGGCTTGCTGGTCTATCATGTCGATTATCCCTACAGCCGCGTCAATATGACGGATTCACCTAACAACAATCCGGGACATCCTGCTGTGGCGGTGGTGCCGTCGAGCGGGCTTCTCATCAGTAGCTACCTGCGTGGAAAGGATAAGCAGTATACGAATGACGAATGGAAGAAGACGTTGGAGGCCGCCGTTTTCCCTGGCACCGAGAATGTCACGTCGCTTACCGACCAGATGGCGTTGCCCAACTACTGCTTCTGGAACGCCTCGACCGCCAAGGCTACGGGCTTCCAGCTCAACACCATCTCTGAGAACACGGAGACTGGAACCGTCAGTTTCGTCGTTGCTGCCGACGATCCGTCAGGTATAGACGCTGTCAGATGGCAGAAGGCCGATGGCAGCAAGGGCGTCTACGACCTGCAGGGACGTAGGATTCAGGGCCGGTTGACCCCAGGCATTTATATTGTTGATGGCAAGAAGATATACGTGAAATAATAAGGACTATGAAGCAGTTTAAAATCCGGATGTTCGCCGTCATCCTGACCCTTTGCGGCGCAATAAGTAGTTTCGCACAGGCTCCTGCCAAGGCTCCCGACTTTACGCTCAGCGATATCAACGGGAAGTCGCTTTCGCTGTCGTCCATGCGCGGCAAGGTCGTCGTGCTTGACTTCTGGGGCTCGTGGTGCGTCTGGTGCATCAGAGGCATTCCCGATATGAAGAAGTATTACGAGAAATACAAGGGTAAGTTCGAGATTATCGGCATGGACTGCGGCGACAGTGATGAAAAATGGAAGGCAGCCGTAGCGAAGTACGAGCTGCCTTGGAAGCACGTTTATGTGCCAAAAAACTCAAACGTATTGGAGAGTTATAAGATAAAGGGCTTCCCTACGAAAATCGTCGTTGGGCCTGATGGCACGGTGCTGAAGACCGTCGTAGGCGAATCCCCTGAGTTCTACGAATTCCTCGACCAGTATTTCCTTTAACCTACCTGTCTAGACAAACGAAATCGTCCCTTGGATAGGCTCTGAGGGTGGTGTATCGTTCTCCTGCTGCGGAACCTCGCCGCTGGCCTGGCTGTAGATGCTGTCCAGTATCTCGCGTGTACGTTTGTAGGTCGGCGTTTGCTCTACGGCAGAGATGACGTCGTCGTTGTCCAGGTCCTCGGGGCGGAACAGGTAGATGTGCGGACGACGCTTGTAGCGCTTCGACTGGCTGTCACCGCCATAGTAGCGGTTACGACGGTCCTGGCGCTGAGCCTCGGCCTCCTGTTCGGCAGCGATGCGAGTGGCCTCCTCCTGTGTATTGTGACGCTGACGATGGCTGTTCATGCCGTCAACTCGGTCGATGCCGAAGCCTGTAGCGAGGATGGTGACCTTGACCTTCTTGCCCAGTTCGGGATCAACGGCCAGTCCCCATTTAATCTCGAAGTCGCCGAACTTTGCCATGAAGTCGTTGACGTCGTTCATCTCTTCCATCATCAGCGATTCCTTGCCGTCCTTACCGCCTGAGAACGAGATGGAGAGCAGAATCTTCTTCGAGTTGAAGACGTCGTTCTCGTTGAGCAGGGGAGAGTTAAGGGCGTCGTCGATGGCCTTCTTGACGCGGCCTTCGCCTTCGCCGTAACCTGTCGACATGATGGCGACGCCACCGTCTTTCAGTACGGTCTTCACGTCGTTGAAGTCGAGGTTGATGAGTCCGTGAACGGTTATAATCTCGGCGATAGACTTGGCTGCCACGCTGAGGGTGTCGTCAGCCTTGCCGAAAGCGTCGAGCACGGTTAGCTCGGGATAGATTTCGCGCAGGCGTTCGTTGTTGATGACCAGAAGCGCGTCGACGTGCTTCGACATCTCCTCAACACCATCCAGCGCCTGGTCAATCTTGCGATCACCCTCGAAACGGAAGGGGATGGTAACGATACCTACCGTCAGGATGCCCATTTCCTTAGAAATGCGGGCAATGACAGGTGCCGCACCAGTACCCGTACCACCACCCATACCGGCGGTGATGAATGCCATACGGGTGCCGTCGCTGAGCACTTGCTTGATATCCTCCAGACTCTCCTCAGCGGCAGTGCGCGCCTTTTCGGGACGGTTGCCGGCACCCAGTCCTTCCTTACCCAGTTGCAGGTGGACGGGAACGGGTGAGTCGTTCAACGCCTGAGCGTCGGTATTACACAATACGAAGGTGACATCGTGGATGCCTTCGCGATACATGTGGTTGACGGCATTGCCGCCTCCGCCACCAACACCAATCACCTTGATAATGCTATTCTCTTTTGCGGGATCGCCAAAGTCAAGTAATATATTATTATCCATTGTTTCTTTTCTTTTTTGCGTTATTACGTTATTTCGGTATACCGGGATTCCGTTTTTTCAGAATACTGACTTTTATTCTTCTTCCTTAACCATATCGTTAGCTTGCTTTTTCAGCCAACGTCCCAACTTGCTCCAGGGGCTGTTCTCCTTACGGATACGCTCTGCCTCGCGAGCCTCGGCTTCGGCCCTCTCGCGTTCGGCGCGCTCTTCAGCCTCCTTCTTACGCTGAGCCTCCTCTTCGGCACGGCGAATTTCCTCGGCGGTACGTACTACACCAGCAGGCGTCTCGCTTGCCTGACGCGCGCGACGCTGTTCGTAGGTCTCAGCGGGTTGAGGCTTCTGACTGGCAAAGAGGTCGCCGTTGGGGTCGATTTCGCCGCCTGCACAGTTGATGTCGCCCTTAGCCAGCAGACCGAGCACGGTATTCATCATGCCGTTATGGTCGTTGATGTCGTTAATATTGCTGGTGATGCTCTGGGTGACGAACTTGGCAATACGGATCTTGTCGATGTGAGTGTAGTTTTGGAAAGCTTTCTCGATGTTCTTCATGTTTGAACCGCCACCGGTCAGGATGATACCACCAAGAAGTTTGTCGCAGTACTCTTCAGGAACCTGACACCAGACGTTGGCGATAATTTCCTCGACACGGCCCTCAACAATCTCGACGAATTTGCGTACTTCTACCTGACGATCCAGGTCGATAGAGTATTTCATATTGTTGTCGATATCGTTGTTCTCTGTGTAAGCAGAGCCATACTTCTTCAGCATCTTCTCGGCGTCCTGTTCTTCCATTTGCAGCGAGGCAATATCCTTGCAGATATTGTTGAAGCCGAGGGGAATAACAGCTAGATGGCGCAGAACGTTTTTTGTATAGACGTTAACGGTCGTCGTATCGGCGCCAAGGTCAACCAACGCACAACCAGAACGACGCTCGGTCTCGGTGAGAACGCTGTCGGCCAAGGCTAAGGGGGCGAGATACATTTCTGCCACCTGGATACCTGCCGTCTCGAAGCACTTGTTCAGGTTCTTGTAGAACGTCTTGCGCTGTAGAATGTTGAGGAAGTTGCCCTCGATACGGCTACACTGCACACCTACAGGATCGAGCTGCAGTTGCGAGTCAACTTTATACTCCTGTACGGCAGCATCGAGAATCTCCTGATCGGGATACTTCATGTTGCGATTGGCATCCATCAGTTCGATAACCATGTCCTGCGTGACCTTTGTCTCGCCTGGCAGGTCTTTGGCGATGACGTTGCGAATAGAACGTATAGACTGTCCACTTACACCCACATATACCTGCATGATACTGGTCTTCAGCTGGTTTTCCAGCTTGTTGACAATAGTGGTGATACATTGAGCAGTCTTGTCGATGTTGTAGACATACCCCTTGCGGATGCATGCCGTTGCATTCTCCTTGACACATGCCAGCACCTGGATGCTGCCGTCAAGGTTCTTGCGTCCTGCAATACCGGTAATCTTGGATGAACCCAGTTCGATTGCTACGATAAAATCCTTTGTCATATATATTGTATTTACTTGATTCTAACAGCTAAAAGCCAATGGCTAACAGCCTTTTCTTTTTTTACAGATAATTTGATTGTTGAACTCTATATTGATATATGAGTACTTGTTCCAGCCAGCCTTTGAGAGTCCGTAGCGATAGAACTTCTCGAGTCGGGTCAGCTTCTCTTTCAGATGCGTGGGCTGTCCTAGATAGACAATATGGTCACCCACACGGGGAATCATCTCGACGGAACCATCGGACAGCACATTGATTTGCTCAATCTGACTGTGCCAAAACGGATCGTCGAGCAGTAACAGGCCAAACTGTTTGAGTGCCGTCTGTGCATATTTCCGCTTGATATCGCCAGTAGCTACCACCAAGTCCGTCGAGTTGTTCTTGCTGGGAATGATGGAACCAAGGTTGTCGATATAGTAACTCTCACCATTGTTGGCCATGATACGCATGACAGCAATTCGCTGGCTGAGATTGATGAAAACTTGACCAGACTGCGTCTTGTAGCACTCGACATGGTCGACCAACGGGCTCTTGAGGAGCGTCTCTTCTATCTTGCGCGTACACACGTCACTCATGCAATCACCCAAAGGATAGATCTTGGCATGCTGGAGTTGCATCTTTACTTCGTTGACATTGAGGAAACCGTTGCCAGCATCGTCGGTGATGTTGATCTTCACCTCACGGCATACGGCATCCTGGTCGTCAAGACGATTGAACGCCGTGATGGCCAATACCAGATAGACACCTAAGATGATGTCGGCGGTCAGTATTCCGATTTTCTTCCAGTTCATGCTCATATATGATCTTAATATCTTATTTTCTCAATTTATCATTAAGAATCGATGTCATCTGTGGGACCAGATTGTCGAGGTCGCCAGCACCTAGTACGATGAGTACGTCGAACGGACGGCTCTTAACCAGTTTCAGTACATCGTCCTTCTGAATCATCTGCTTCTCGATGCCAGGACGCAGACGGTCGTAGATGAGCTGAGAGGTGACACCGTCGATAGGCAGTTCACGAGCAGGATAGATTTCTGTCAAGATAACTTCGTCGAGCAGGCTCAGTGCATCGGCAAAGTCCTGATAAAAGTCACGGGTGCGGGTGTAGAGGTGAGGTTGGAAAATGGCTGTAATCTTACGGTCCTTGTACAGTTCACGAATACTGCGGGCACTTTGCAGAATCTCCTTGGGATGGTGGGCATAGTCGGAGAGGAACACCAGACGGGGTGTCTTGATCTTGAAGTCGAAGCGACGGTCTACGCCATCGTAGGTCTTCATGCCAATACGCAGTTCGTTGGCTGTACAGCCAGCCAATTGTGCCATAGCCATAGCAGCAATACCATTTTCGATATTGATGGGAACAGGCTGTCCCAGTTCGATATTGGTGACCGACTCGATGGGTGACACAAAGTCAAACGTTATTTCACCATTCTCAATGCGGATATTCTCAGCATGGAAATCGCCTTCATTCAAGGCATAATCATATCGACGCACACCTTGAGGCAGGTTCTCCTTCATCTCCAGGTCGCGATGGATAATCAGTGCTCCTTCGGGTTGGATGAGTTCCGTGTAATGGCGGAAACTTTCGAGATAGGCTTCCTTGGTACCATAAATGTCAAGATGATCGGGGTCGGTTGAGGTGATGACCGACATATAGGGGGACAGCCAATGGAACGAACGATCGAATTCGTCAGCTTCGATGACTACGAAGTCAGAATCAGACAGGATGTAGTTGGTACCGTAGTTCTTCGAGATGCCGCCCAGGAAGGCATTGCAGTCGAGATGACTTTGGTGCATGATATGTGCACACATGGTGCTGGTAGTTGTCTTGCCATGCGTACCAGCCACGCAGAGTCCCTTATGCTGACGTGTCAACGTGCCGAGCACTTGAGCACGTTTCTGGATCTCGAAACCGTTCTCACGGAAGAAACGCAGTTCCTTATGATTCTCAGGGATAGCGGGTGTATAAACAACCAGACAAGACTCTTTCTGTTTGCAGACAAAGGGAATGTCGTTGACATTCTCCTCATAGTGGATGAGCATGCCCTCACGCTCCAACTGACGGGTAAGAGTGCTTGGTGTCTTGTCATAACCAGCTACGACAAGGCCTTTCTTGATGAAGTAGCGTGCGATGGCACTCATGCCGATGCCACCGGCTCCTACGAAATAGACTGATTTGATATCCTTAATATTCATTTATTGATTTACCGATTAATTTGCTAACTTAATAACTTCTTTGGCGATGATCTCAGCAGAGTCGGGTAATGCCATCTTGAGAATGTTGGCACTCAAACTCTGGAGCTTGGCATCGTCCTTGACAGTATCGATGGTCAGAGGCAGGAGCAATTTGGCAGCTTCGCTATCCTTGACGTAAAGGGCTGCCTGCTTGTTGACCAATGCTAAGGCATTCTTGGTCTGATGGTCTTCAGCAACATTAGGACTTGGCACCAGTATAACGGCCTTTCCTAACAAGCAAAATTCCGAAATGCTGCCAGCGCCAGCACGGCTTACAACGAGGTCGGCAGCCTTATAGGCGGCAGCCATATCACTGATGAAGTCGGTCACCTTCAGGTTGGAAATATCTTGTCCCTTCATGCGTTCATTGATTTCGGCGCTATAGTATTTGCCAGTCTGCCATACAAACTGTATACCACTCTCCTTTATCTCGTTGAGATGGGCCAGTACGCTCTCGTTGAGGGTACGTGCACCTAAACTTCCACCAACGATGAGCACGGTCTTTTGCTCTGGGTTGAATCCAAGTGAACGTACAGCGTCTTCATGACTGATGCTACTATCCAACAACTGTTGGCGAACGGGATTACCAGTCAGCATAATTTTCTGACCAGGGAAGAAGCGCTCCATGCCCTCGTAGGCCACACAAATCTTCTTGGCTTTGCTGGCCAGTGTTTTGTTGGCTAATCCTGCATAGCTATTTTGTTCCTGTAAAAGGGTTGGAATGCCTAAGCTGTTGGCTGCACCAAGAGCAGCGCTGCTAGCATAACCACCAACACCGACTGCAACCTGCGGCTTGAAGTTGCGCAATATCTTCTTGGCTAACCATTTACTTTTCAGATAGTCGATGGCTACACCGATGTTGCCAGGTTTCCATAAAGGACGGAGGAAACCACGGATAGGCAGTCCCTTGATATCGTAACCTGCGGCAGGAACGCGTTGCATCTCCATGCGTCCTTCGGCACCAATAAACAGGATATTTGCGTCAGGACGCAAAGCCTTGATGGCATTGGCTATCGACACGGCAGGGAAGATATGGCCTCCTGTACCACCGCCACTGATTATGACTCTTAACTCTTTTTCTTCCATATTCTTAGTTTTTACTCATTTCTTCTTGTTTCTTCTTAGCCGAGCGGCTCACACTAAGAATTGCACCGATATAGGCACAGTTGATAATGGTCGAAGTTCCACCCTTTGAGATGAGTGGCAACGGCTGTCCGGTAACTGGTGCCAAACCCACTGCCACCATCATGTTGAAAGTAGCTTGAATTACCAACAGCAATCCCAATCCCATAGCTAAGAAAGCAGGGAAATTGTTCTCGCAGCGACTGGCAATACGGGCACAGCGGTACAATAATATAATGTATAGGAACACGACAGCTATGGCACCAATGATGCCTAATTCCTCGATGACAATGGCAAAGATGAAGTCGCTGAAAGCTTGTGCCAGGAAATCGCGCTCCGTACTCTTGCCAGGGCCTTTGCCAGTAATGCCGCTTGACACGATGGCAATATTGGCATGGGCCACTTGTGCATCCTTGTCAAGGTCGTACTCTTTAGGCGTGGGGTCTTCCTTGCCGAAGTTCAGAATACGAGCTTTCCATGTGTCAGCACGATGTAGCATCTTTTCTAGTTTGCTCTTCTTCTGAGGTTTCTCAACCAGTTCTGTCTTTGTCAACTGTTGGCTTTGTTCCTCACTACTGCGGTCGTGACCAACAATCATAACCATTGAGATGGCGAAAATGCCAGCGCAGGCAATGACTGCAAATAGTTTGCCTAACTGTCGTATAGGTACCAAGCCGATGAACATCATCAGGAATACTACTGCAAAGAGCAACGCTGCTGTGGAAAGATTCTCAACACCAATAGCCATACAGGCAGGGATGGTAAACCACAGAATATACTTGAAAGCCTTGCGGTCGGCACCGTTCTCGCGTTGCATGGCAGCCAGAATCTGTGCTACGGTAAGCACAATGGTGCCCTTGGCAATCTCAGAAGGCTGAATGGTGAATGGGCCCAGACGAATCCAGCGTGAGGCATCGTTAGTGCTCTCGCCACCGCCCAGCATCACGACTAATAGCATGAGTCCGCTGAGCAATAGTAGGAAAGGTGTGAGCAACTTGAAGTAACGACACGGCACATTGAGCGTGACAATGGCTGCCAGCACGCCGATGATGATGGTGAACGTGTGGTAGGCAATAGGGCCAACATAGTTCTGACTCTTATAGGTTAGTCCGCTGGAAGCCGAGAAGACTTCCACAATACTGATCATGCATAGGAAGAAGAACACCATCCAGATGACCTTGTCGCCCTTAAAGATATTGCCTATTTTCTTGTTCATTTACAAATTCCTTGCTAATTCCTTAAATTGCTCGCCGCGATCTTCCATATTCTTAAAGAGGTCAAACGATGCACAACAGGGGCTGAGCAGTACTGTCATGCCAGGCTCGGCCATCTCGTAACAAGCCTGAATACACTCCTTCATAGAGTGGGTATCGCGAACGGGAATGCCCAACGTGTCGAAGTTGTCGTGCAACTTTTGGTTGTCGGCACCGAGATAGACCAGTCCTGCACATTTTTCTTTTACTAATGGTATGATTGGGGCATAGTCGTTGCCTTTGTCCTTACCACCGATAATAAGGATGGTTTTAGTCTTCATGCTTTCAAGCGCATACCAACAAGCATCGACATTGGTGGCTTTTGAGTCGTTGACATATTGTACGCCGCGAACGGTGCATACCTTTTCAAGACGATGTTCAACACCTGGGAAATCGCTTAACGACTTACGAATCACATCTTTTTTGATACCAGCCACATCAGAGGCGATACCTGCTGCCAGCGAGTTGTATATGTTATGTTTACCTGTCAGGCTCAATGCCTCCTGTTCCATATTAAATGGCTCGGGTTTCTCAATCTTATACTGTCCCTCCTCAATATAACCGATACTGCCAACCTCTTTCAATTCAGAGAAAGGATACTGAATGGCTTTGATATTGTATTTAGCCAGTTCTTTCTTCACCACGGGATCGTCATTCCAGTAGATGAAGGCATCCTGCGGTGTTTGGTTCTGGATGATGCGCATCTTCGAGTCGACATAGTTCTGCATCTTAAAGTCATAGCGATCCAGATGGTCTGGGGTGATATTCAGCAGAATGGCGATGTTGGCACGGAAGTCATACATGTTGTCGAGTTGGAATGATGACAGTTCGATGATGTAATATTCGTGTGGATCCTCGGCCACCTGCAGAGCCAGCGAATTGCCTATGTTGCCTGCCAAACCGGCATCATAGCCAGCAGCCTTGAAGATATGATAGATGAGGCTGGTCGTCGTGGTCTTGCCATTAGAACCAGTAATGCAGATCATCTTCGAATTGGTATAGCGTCCGGCAAATTCAATCTCACTGATGATATGGATACCTTTCTCCTTGATTTTGACAATCATAGGAGCAGTATCGGGAATGCCAGGACTCTTAATGATTTCGTCGGCATCCAGAATCTTCTCTTCTGTATGATGTCCTTCCTCCCACTCAATTTGGTTGTCGTCCATCAGTTTCTTATACTTGTCGTTGATTTTCGACATGTCGCTGACAAAGACCTCAAAGCCCTGCTTCTTGGCCAGTACGGCAGCTCCTGCACCGCTTTCGCCAGCTCCTAATATTGCAATTTTACTCATATTCTTTAAACTTTAAATCTAAGTTATCTAACCTTTAGGGTTATAATTGTTAATGCTGCTAATATAATGGTCACAATCCAAAAGCGGAAGGTAATTTTAGACTCATGGAACTGACGCTTGGGCCAACCTTTCAAAATATAGGTGCTTGTGGCATCGAGCTGAGAGTCCAGACGACGGAAATTGTCGTGGATAGGTGTAGCGCGGAACACACGGACGCGCTTACCCTTACGCTTTTGTATCTTAAACCACTGTGTCTGGATAATCACGCTTAGACTTTCGATGAAGAAGATGCCGCAGAGGATGGGCAGCATCAGTTCCTTGTGGATAATCACAGCGCAGACACCGATGATGCCGCCAATGGCCAACGAACCCGTATCGCCCATGAACACCTGTGCAGGATAGGCATTGTACCATAGGAAACCAATCATAGCACCGATGAAAGCTGAAAGGAATACTACCAACTCCTCAGAGTGGGGAATATACATGATGTCGAAGTAGGCCGCATAGACAATATGCGACGATACGTAGGCAAATAGTAGCAAAGCAATACCAATGATGGCTGAGTTGCCTGCACACATACCGTCCATGCCGTCATTTAAGTTGGCTCCATTCGATACTGCTGTTACAACGATTATCGTCATAATAATGAACAATGCCCAGCCAGCGGCAACTTTATACTTTCCGAGGAAGGAGAGCACGTTAGAGTAATTGAGGTTGTGGTTCTTGATGAACGGGATGGTGGTTTGTAACGACTTGACAGCCTCTGGTTTGTGCTTGATAACAATCTCTTGATTCTGATGAGACTCAGAGACGTTCTCACGAACCACGGCATCTGGGCTTAACCACAACGTCAGACCCACAATAAAACCAATTGACACTTGACCAATAATCTTGTAGAGACCCTTCAGACCCTCTTTGTTCTTGCGGAATATTTTGATATAATCGTCCATGAAGCCGAGGAAGCCTAACCATACGGTTGTGCCAATCATCAGCAACAGGTAGATATTTCGCATACGACCTAACAGTAGAACAGGTACGAGTATCGAGACAATAATGATAATACCACCCATGGTGGGAACGCCCTTCTTCTCGACACCAAAGGGATCAATGCTGGCGTCACGAGCAGTCTCAGAAATGTTGCGACGTTTCATCCACTTGATGAAATACTCACCAAACCATGCAGAAATGAGCAGTGACATGATGAGTGCCAACAGTGAACGGAATGAGATATACGACCAGACATGTGCACCGGGGATACCAAATTGTTCTAAGAATCTGAAGATGTAGTATAGCATATCTTTTTCTTTTTTCGTTATTACGGTATAACGTTATGTCGTTATTACGAGAGACCAAAAATCTCGCGAACCACCTCGCGGTCGTCAAAATGATGCTTGACGCCTTTGATTTCTTGATAGTCCTCATGGCCTTTGCCGGCTATAAGGATAACGTCACCTTTTTGAGCTAACATGCAAGCCGTCTTAATGGCTTCCTTGCGGTCGACGATGCTCACCACCTTCTTCATCTGTTTTTGGTCGAGACCAGCCAGCATGTCGTTGATGATATCCTGAGGTTCCTCGAAACGGGGATTATCGGAGGTAATGATGACGCGGTCGCTCTGCTTGACAGCCTCTTGAGCCATTAGCGGACGCTTACCCTTGTCACGGTTGCCGCCGGCACCACATACTGTGATGACCTGTCCGCCCTTGCCGTCCAGCACTTCGTGGATGGCATTGAGCACATTTTCTAAGGCATCGGGAGTATGGGCATAGTCAACAATAGCGGTAACGCCCTCTTCCGAACGGATAGGCTCCAGACGTCCAGCCACGCTTTTCAAAGTGCTCAGCACCAAGAGAATGTCTTCGGGTTTCTTGCCCAACATGACAGCAGCGCCATAGACTGCCAGCAGGTTGCTGACATTGAACTTGCCAATGAATTGTACGCCAACCTCGCGACCGTCAATCTCCAAGTACATACCTTCGAAATGACATTCTATAATGCGTGCACGGAAATCGGCCATTGAACGAGTAGAGTACGTCTTTACCTTCGCCTTGCAGTTTTGCACCATGACAGCACCGTTCTTGTCGTCGGCATTGGTAATGGCGAATGCATCCTTTGGCAGCCCGTCAAAGAAAGCTTTTTTGGCGTCGCGATAGTTCTCGAAGGTTTTATGATAGTCCAAATGGTCGCGCGTCAGATTTGTAAACAGTCCGCCTGCAAACTTCAGCCCACCAATGCGCTTTTGAGCTATGGCATGACTGGAGCATTCCATAAAGGCATATTCGCATCCGGCCTCTACCATCTGATGCAATAACTTATTGAGTTCGATAGGGTCTGGTGTGGTATGGTCAGCGGGGATAGCTTCTCCCTCAATATAGTTGCAGACGGTGGAGAGCAGTCCGCACTTATGCCCGAACTTGCGGAACATATTATATAATAAGGTAGCGATAGTTGTTTTGCCATTGGTACCCGTGACACCAACCAGTTTCAACTTCAGAGAAGGCTCGCCATAGAATACGGTGGCGACCTTGCCCACGGCATCTTCCGTAGATTCTACGACAATATAGGTAATGCCAGGCACACGTGTGTTGGGAAGATTCTCACACAATACAGCAGCTGCCCCTTGCTCAATGGCTTTGGGAATGAAGTTGTGACCATCGGTTTGTGTGCCAGGAATGGCAACGAAGAGATGCCCCTTTTCTATGCGTCGTGAATCAATGTTCACGCCAGTGATGTCCACATCAGCATCTCCAAGGCTGTTAAGGACTTCTACATTCTTGAGCAATTCACTTAGTTTCATATACCTTATTGTTTATATTAATATTCAATTCTCAATTCTCCAATGTCAGGATGCATTCTGCACCATCGGTAATAGTCTTACCTGCGGGGAAACTCTGATGCTTTACCTTACCACGACCTTGGACCTTGACTTTCAGACCTCGTCTTTCCATCTGATAAACGGCGTCACGGGCACCCATACCAGTCACGTCGGGAGCGACCGTCAGATTGTAATTATCCTTTGTCTGTGGTTCACGTTTATTGATCCCCAATTTGTTAAGCACCGTATTGGCTGCTCCTGCGTTGCCGCCTTTGACGTCGGGGATGGCGACAGAGTGCTCGTCGTGAGCATCATCGACACTCAACTTTAGGTAACGTGCCATAACACCTTCAGCTATATGATGAAATACGACACCACTCATACCACCACCGGAAGCGGGCAGTCCCGACTTTTTAATACATACGATACACGTGTAGCGAGGATTGTCGGCAGGGAAGTAGCCCGCAAACGACAACCAGTAGCGGGTAGTGCCTGAATGGTAACCGCCATATTGGTCGGCCACCTGTGCCGTACCAGTTTTACCTGCCACTTTGAACAACGGCGAACCAGCTTTACGGCCGAGGCCCTGACTAACAACATGCTCCAATATCGTTTGCATGGTTTTGATAGCCTTTGGTTTGGCAATACGTTCCTTGATGACCTGTGGCGGATATTCTGCAAGAGTCTCGCCGTTTTTCATTACTTTCTTGACAAAACGCGGACGCATCATCTTACCGTTGTTGGCAATGGCATTATAGAATGTTACAGTATTGATTGGCGCAATCTGCGTCTCATAGCCTATCGACATCCAAGGCAGAGCTGTCTTGCTCCAGTTAAGATACTGTCCGCGCTTGTTTCTCTCTGGCATACGGATACTTGGTGGCAGATATCCTACCAATGGTAATTTCAAATCCTCGTGAATGCCTATTCGATATAGGCCTTTGACGTAGCGCTCAGGCTCTTTGCCATAGTATTTGTCGATAATGTGACTTACGCCAATGTTGGAACTGACCTCCAACGCGCGTGCCATATTAATATCGCCATAACCGCCACGACGCCAGTTGTGGTCTTTCATCGGACGACCGTGCATCATTTCAATACCACAACCAGTATGGATGACATAGCTAGTGTCAACGACCTCGTCATCAAGAGCTACCAAGAATGAGGCTACCTTGAATACAGAACCAGGCTCACAGCGGTAACTGATGGCAGAGTTGACAGCCTCTACATAGCGTGTATTGCCTTGTTCGTCTTGGGTGCGTATCATGTTGACAATGGCTTTTACGTCACCAGTAGCTACCTCCATCAAAATGGCAACACCCATCTCGCCATTGACCTGCGGACTCTTCAACATATCGAGCAGAGAACGCTCAGCCAAGTCTTGCATATTGACATCTATCGTAGTGACGATATCACATCCGTCAACAGGAAGTGTGACGGGAATGTTCATATATTTGTTCAGGATTTTGCGACGTCCTGTGATACCTGGTGTACCACGCAGTAGACTGTCGTATGAAAGTTCGATTCCGTAATAGGCCGAATCTTTGGCACCAAACATACCGCCAACCGTACGTAATGCCAGTGAACCAAACGGACGACGACGGGCATTGAATTCCTCTGTGTGGAAGCCGCTCTTGTATTTCGGCATGTTGAAGAATGGCAACTGGCTGACTTCTGTATATGTGTTGTAGTCGATACGCTTGGTCCAGATGGGCCAGTGGCGGGCACCGATGGAGCCGTTTTTGTTGACTTTGCGTTTACCTGTTTCCAGCCATACTCTAAACTCATGAGGCGTGATGCTGGGGAATATCTTACTCAATCCGTCGCAGACGCTGTCAACTTTGTCGAGCCATAGCGAGTCACCGTCAACAAAAGCAGCGGCCTGGAAGTCCATAAAGATTTTATATTCCGGTATGGAGGTCGCCATCAACTGTCCATCGCAACTCAGGATATTGCCTCGTGTAGGTTTCACGCTTACTGAGTCGCGCTTCAAGCGGTCTGCTACCTCCGTCCAATACTGCTTCTTGGCAGTCATGATATAGAAGGCCTTGCCGATAATGGCAATTCCAATGAGCGTCAGCACTACAGCGATTATCATGTAGCGCGGCATTACCTGGTCATTACTGAACTTGCTCATTCTGGTACTTCTATAATATATGGGGGCTGGTCTGCCTGATGAAGCAGAGAGTCCTTATTTTGTTTCAATATTTCAAGAACGTGACTCTCACGACTCTTGGCGGTCAGTGTGCTGCTTGCAGAGAGAGCCTTGAACTTGGCATCGCGCAATCTCTCTTCCAGCTTGTCAATCTTGATCATGTCTTGCTGACACTGATAGCGGAAGGCCACGTAGACAAGACTAAACGCCACAATCATGATGAACAGCCAAATCTGCGATCGTACCATCTGTGTGGTCAGCAGGTCACCACCCAGAATAGTACGCAGATTCAGTTGACCCGACGGACGTGGGTCTTCCTCACTGGCTGTCTGCTTGATTTTCTCGATCGTTTCCTTGATGACCTCTTCTGCTTTCTCTGCTTCTTGTTCGCTTTTTGTCGCTTGTTCTGCAGCAGTGTCAGCTTCTTCATCCGTTGGGATGATAGTCAGCTCAATCTGATCGTTGTCAGCAGGTGTTTTCTTGTCGTTTATATCCATTCTAAATTTATATCTTTTCTGCTATTCTCAATTTGGCACTACGGCTACGTGGGTTACGTTCTTGTTCCTCTTGACTGGGCATTGTCATTTTGCCAACCACTCGGTAGGGGGATGAAATGCGACCGTAAAAGTCTTGTTCAATTTTCCCCTCGGCATTGCCTGCCTTCATGACGTTCTTTACGATACGGTCTTCCAGTGAGTGATAAGTGATGACACTCAGCCGACCGCCTTCATGCAATAACTCCGTAGTACCTTTTAACATGTCGCGTAAGGCGTCCATTTCGTGATTCACCTCTATACGCAGCGCTTGGTACAGCTTGGCCATATCCTTCTTCTCGCGTTCGTTTCGCATCAACTGTTCGGTGGCTTCTGCCAGGTGGGCCGTTGTTTCTATGTGACGTTGGCTTCTGTATGTCACGATGGCCTTTGCCAGTCGCCGTGCATTCTTCAGCTCTCCGTAGAGATATAATACATCAGCCAGTTGCTCTTCATTGTAGTTGTTCAATATGTCAGCGGCTGTCTGTCCAGCACGTTTGTTCATACGCATGTCGAGTGGCGCGTCGAAGCGGAACGAGAATCCGCGTGTCTCATCATCGAAGTGGTGGCTCGAAACACCTAAGTCGGCCAGAAGCCCGTCGATTTTCTCAACCTGATAATAACGCATCCACTGGCTGATATACCTAAAGTTGCTGCGAACAAAGGTAAATCTATCATCGGCCACGATATTTTTTTCCGCATCAGCATCTTGGTCGAAACTGAAAAGATGGCCTTTCTTTCCCAAGCGAGACAGGATCTCCCTGGAGTGGCCGCCGCCACCAAAAGTAACGTCAACGTAAATGCCATCGGGCTGGATATCCAGCCCGTCGACACTCTCCTTCAGGAGTACAGGAACGTGATATGTTTCCGCCGTGACGATCATTTTATATTCTCACTTTTCACTCTTCGCTTTTAGCTTCTTCGCTTCCCATCAGCTCTTCCAGGGCTGCCTCAAAGTCTTCGGGTTTCATCCGTTGCTCCTCGGCTTTCTTATTGCTCCATATTTCGATGGTGTCGCCCAAGCCAACGAATTTGATGTCTTGCTCTATATCTGCCATCCGTTGGTAGCGCTTTGGGATCAGAAAACGACCGTTGCCGTCAAGTGTCAGCAGTTCAACCTCGCTCACAAACTGACGGAATACTTGTTGATGCTGACGGTTCCAGCGGTTCAGTCGTGCACGCATCTGATCCATCTGCTCGTTCCATACACTTTCAGGATAGAGTACTAGGCAAGGCTGGAAAACATCCTTGCGCATGACCAGACGCTCCTCGCTATTCAACTGCAGTACTTTTCGAAAAGCAGCAGGAAGAAAAGCGCGCCCTTTTGCGTCGGTTTTTGCCTCTATATTACCTAAAAATCGCATGTGTACTTATGTATTAAGTATAACTTTGGGTGCAAAGGTAATCAATTTCCCCCACAATTCCCCACATTTCTCCACTTTTTTTTATACCTTAAACTTTAAATTTTGTGAAATAATAGTTAAACATCTGATAATTAGCTATTTGTGTTTTTACTACATTGGTGGGGCAAAATAACAGCCGAATGGCGTTGCTTGCTCTCAGAATATTCATTGTTCATTGATGATGTTTCAACGTCTAGAGGCAGTTTCAAAGGTGGTTTTACTTTTTTTGCACATTTTATGATAAAAAGTGCAAGAATTACAAAATAAAATGCTTACCTTTGCACGTTGTTACGGAATATTTGAGTGAAACATGGGGCAAATTACTGAGAAAACGATAGATATTGACAATATCTTGAAGAGTAAGATGGGAACCAAGGTTAAGTGGGTTCCAAGCTTCCTTATTTCATGGCTCAAACGTATAGCCCATCAGGATGAGGTGAACAAGTTCTTATGGGAGTCACGCGATAAAGTAGGTACGGAATGGCTTGAAGAATGTGTTCGCTACTTGCAAATGACGCTTGTGATAAAAGGAAAGGAGAATCTGCCTGATCCTAATGACGGCAGACTCTATACCTTTGTGTCGAACCATCCGTTGGGTGGTGAAGATGGTGTAGCACTTGGTGCCATTATCGGACGCCACTACAATTCAAGGTTTCGTTATCTGGTGAATGACCTGCTGATGAACCTGCCAGGCTTGGCACCACTTTGCATCCCTATCAACAAAACGGGTCATCAGAGCCGTAATTTCCCGGCTATGGTAAAGGCTGGCTTCGAAAGCGACAACCACATGCTGATGTATCCTGCTGGCATTTGTTCGCGCAAGAAGAATGGTGTGATACGTGATGTTCCCTGGTCGAAGACGTTTGTCGTGAAGAGTGTCCAGTGTCAGCGTGATATTGTTCCCATCCACTTCAGTGGACAGAATTCGAAATTCTTCTATCGTCTGGCAAACTTCAGCGATCGTTTCCTGCCTTTCAATCTGGCTATGCTCTTCTTGGTAGACGAGATGTACAAGAATGTAGGCAAGACGTTCGAAGTGAAAATCGGAAAGCCCATTCCCTGGCAGACCTTCGATAAGAGCAAAACTCCGTTGGAATGGGCGCAATTTGTTCAAGATCAAGTCTACTCCCTATAACTCTATAACTTTCAAATCTAATCTCTCAACTCTCAATTCAACATGGAACAACCCATCATCCAGCCAATCAGTAAAGAACTGCTTAAAAGCGAGCTGACATCTGACAAGCAGCTTCGTATGACCAACAAGAGCAACAACGAAATCTACGTTGTCACAGCGCATAATGCGCCTAACGTGATGAGGGAGATCGGACGATTGCGTGAGATTGCCTTCCGCGAAGCTGGTGGTGGCACAGGTAAGGAAATGGATATCGACGAGTTTGATACCTGTGATAACTGTTATAAACAACTGATAGTATGGAATCCTGAGGAAGAAGAGATTATTGGCGGTTACCGTTATCTGTTGGGAACGGATTGGCAATATGACGAGAAAGGACAACCCATACTGGCTACCAGCCACATGTTCCATTTCTCTGAGAAGTTCCTGAAAGATTACGCCCCGTGGACGGTAGAGTTGGGCCGTTCTTTCGTCAGTCTGCCTTATCAGTCGTCACGTATGGGCGCCAAAAGCCTGTTTGCACTTGATAACCTCTGGGACGGCCTGGGCGCCTTGACGGTGATTCGTCCTAATATTAAGTATTATTTTGGCAAGATGACCATGTATCCCTCTTACATCCGTAAGGGGCGCGACATGATTCTCTATTTCCTTAAGAAACATTTCGATGACAAAGAGAACCTTATTATTCCGATGAAACCGTTGGAATTGGAGACAGACGTCAAGGTGTTGGCGTCTCTGTTCTGTGGTAAGGATTTCAAGGAAGACTATCTGGTTCTCAATCGTGAAATCCGTAATATGGGCTACAATATCCCACCACTGGTCAATGCCTACATGGGCTTGTCTCCTACGATGAAATTGTTTGGTACAGCTATCAACTATGGTTTTGGGGATGTAGAGGAGACGGGAATCCTCATTGCTGTTGACGAGATTTTAGAGGACAAACGTAAGCGCCATATCGATTCATTCATCCGTGAACACCGCGATGAATTGGAGATAACTTCCGGAGCCAACAAACTGATTTACAAATATAAAGGCTAAACTGCTGACGAATGCGTCGATTCTTTTTGTTGTGGGCTTTTATGCCCATATTGGCTTTGGCTCAAAGTCTTGATTCGCTTCACATTATGATTGATGCGGAGGCAACGGTTCCTGCTCCCTTTGTTTATAACACCTTCCAAGATGCTGTTGCCCACTTCCGTGACGGCATTACCGTCTATATCAATCCTGGTGTCTATTGGATTGATGACCCTGACGATGCTACGGTTAGAGTAGGTAAGAACGGACGAGAGCCGTTTGGTATGGTGGTGAAGTGCAATCGTCTGCATCTTATTGGAAAAGGCGAACATCCTGAAGATGTCGTGCTGGCCAGTCAGCGAGGCCAGACGCAGGGTGCTGTTGGCAATTTTACGATGTTCGACTTCTGGTGCAATCATTTGGAGGTAGAGAATCTAACGATGGGAAACTATTGCAATGTTGACCTTGTGTACCCAAAAAATCCCCGATTTAATCGGAAAAAGCGCAGTGATGCTATTACACAGGCACATGTGGGGTATGTACATGGCGATAGTTTGATAGCCAAGCGTGTTCGTTTTATCAGTCGTCTGAACCTTAATCCGCTGAATGGAGCTAAGACCTCCTATTACGAAGACTGCCATTTCGAATGTACCGACGACGCCCTAAACGGCTCAGCCTTTTACAAACATTGCACTTTCGACCTCTATGGCCAGAAGCCCTTTTGGAGTACGTTTGGAAGAGGTCCGCTATTCATCGATTGCGATTTTTATGTCAAAGGAGCCAACCATGAGATGTATTTCTGCAAACAGGGTGGTCCTGTGACGCTCATCGATTGTCGCTATCATGCGCCTTCAGATAGCATCTATATCGGTTGGACGGCTTATCCTCAGCCTTGGTTGCGCTGTTACCAGAACAACTTCACGCTGAATGGCGAACCTTATCTTATAGGCAGTCGACAGCCGCAGAACACGCTTCAGCCCGACTACATAGGCTGGATAAAAGACGAACTGACGGAGGCACCTTTCCTGGGAATCAGCCAGCATGAAGCTACGCTGCTCACAGGTCGTGACACCTTGCGCCTGTCTTGCTCAGAGCACTCGGATTACGTTCGTTGGGCCCCCTCTAATGCTATAACGCATGGCTATCAAGGCTATGCTTTACTTCAGCCTGACAACCACGGTAACGTGACCGTTATTCCTGCTAACTATACCGATGAAATCGCCGATTTCTGCATCGTTGCCAGAACAAGGGACGATCGTGAGGCAGCGTGTCACGTCTTGATTAAACCGTCACAGTTATTTCCGCCAACCGTTATCAAACCACGTCTCCGTATCCGTCAGAATCAGGCCGTTCTGGAGTATAGCCTAAATACGAAGGCTGAATATGATGATTCCCGTATCACTTGGTATCGCGGTGATATTCCTGTGGCCACTAGCCATGTGGCTCCAGAAAGGGTTTACACACTTCAGGAGGCGGAAAAAGGCCATGTCTTAAAAGCAGTGCTGGAACCCAAACAGAAACGTAGCGATTATGGGGAACCCATGACTTTCCAGATAAAAGTAAAGCATACGCCCAAGCAGGAGCGCCTCGAAACAGACTTCTCTCAGTTCTATTGCGACTGGCAACCCGTCGTTGCCCCAGGTCTTTGGACGGTCGATGGCTTCAAGCCTGCTGATACCGCTGAATACCCATGGACATTCAACTCTAAAAAAACTATGTGGGAATATGGTGAAGGCTTCAATGGTGCCGTTGGAATGGGCCTTTTACAGGCTCAGCGGGGTGCTCGTCTGATGTACACGCCTGCCAAACGTGCCTATAACAATATGTCGTTGACGCTGGATGTGGACCCTACTAAGACGGCAGGTCAGGGCTTTGGCTCTGCTACAGGTCAGTATATGGATATTTGTTTGAAGTTCGATACCAAGACTTTGACGGGTTATGGCCTTCGCATCATCAGAACCACGAAACATGCCAAGGCAGTCGACTTCTATCTGGTTCGTTACGACCAAGGTCAAATTACTCCGTTGACTGAACCGATATCATCTACTTGCTATCGTACCAATTGCACCATTTCTCTCCATTTCAACGGAGGTTTGCTCTCTGCTGATGTTACCACGAAGACACCTCAGCCTATTGATTCCATGCTTCCTCATGAGGTTCATCTTCGTGCTAATGTTGAGGACAATGCCTTTGGCGGTATTCATATTCAGCATACTGGTTCCTGTGGTGAGAGCACAACTATGCTTCACTACCTGAAAGCCATTTGGAATCCATAAAACAGTTGATGTCAGTTTCGTTAAGGACGTCCGCCTCCAAAGCCTCCTCCTCCGAAGCCGCCTCCTCCTCCGAAGCCACCTCCGCCACCGAAGCCGCCAGGACCTTCACCAAAACCACCAGGACCGTTACCTCCGAAGCCACGACGATTACCGCGTCCGTTATTACCACCTCCGTTGCGACCTCCGAAGAAGTTCATGCGATAACTGACGTGCACCATCGCGTATGAGGTAATGGCGTTGACCTCTTGATCGCGCCAGCCATTGGCGTTTACAGTACGTGAGAAATTGGTTTGCTCATGCAGGATGTCGTACCATTGCAACATCACCGTCAACACCTTTCCGCGTAGGAAGCTGTGCGATAGCTGTGCATTCCAAAGCAGTTCATTGGTGTTCAGGGTTTCATCGGCATAGCCTCGTTTACTGTACATGTGGAAATCGGTAGAGAGATTCGAACCCCATGGGAACGTAATCTTCGTATTACCACCATACTGGAAGTTCCATGTTGTCAGGTTGTTAGATGCCTGTAGACGGTTGTCTGTACGTGCGTAAGTTGTACGTCCGTTCAGCGAGAAGCTGAGCCACCTGTTACGGAAGCTGAGTGATATCGATGGATTTACATTGTAGGTATGCGTGACGTTACGGTCAGGAGTGGCCGTACGGTTCAGGTTGACATAGCCCACGCGGTGCGAGTAAGTGGCATTGATAGAGCCCGTGATGTCCCATCTGTTCAGCGTGTCCAGTCCGATGGTGAAGCCCATGCCGAAGTTGGCGTTCCAGTTGCCGTTGATGTTTTCTGGTCGTGATATGCGTCCACCAGTCGTCTCGTTATAGGTTACGATATTACCGATGCTATTGCTGGTGACCGTCCATCCTGCGTTCGAGTTGAAACTCCAGTTGCGCTGATTTTTCGGTACTTGGAATCCAAGACTGTCTGTGACGAGTTTTGGCTGTCGCATCATTTGGAAATTAACACGGAGGTTTGAGTTGAAGGAAGGCTTCAGTCCCGGATTACCCATTGTGATGCTCAGCGGGTTCGTATCGTCGTAGATGTCAAGCAGTTGTGTGATATTTGGCTGCTGTGTCTGCCCACGGAACTGTACCTGCAGGTTAGTTTGTTGGTTGAAACGATAGCGCATGTTCAGTGTTGGCGATATGTTGGTTACCGTTCGCACGGTGTCAACAGGACGTCCCAAGTATTGCTGGATGAAGTGTGAACGCTGGGGTAGGATAGTGATACCTGCATTCATATTGATCTTTTCGCGGACGTAGCGCAACTGCACTTCGATGCTGTGGTTATACTCCGTGCGCTCTGAATAGCGGCTCAGGTCGTTGCTGAGGTAACTCTCGTAAGGGTTGTCCAGATAGCCGAACAAGGCTGTCCAGTCGCGATAATCCTGCAAGACTTCTGCAAAGGCAGCATCCGAATAGTTGGGAAAATCGTAAGTGGCAGGGTCGTTTTTCTGGTGACTGTATTCGTAGCGATAGTTCAGTTGCAGGAACACGCCCATTTGTCCGAATCCACGCGGCTGGTTGCGTCCGAAGGGGCCTCGTTGCCGTTGTCCGTCAGCAGGCGTCTCTTGTTCTTTCGCCTTGAATGTCAGCAGCGGTTCCGTATAGGTGACTCCCAGCGAGTAGCTTAGGTTGTCGTTGTCAGAAAGGGTATAGCGGTTGGTCTGATAGGTGGAGTCTCCGCCCCAGATGTTTTTCTGCTGATACAGGTGTACAGCTGAAAGGCTGGCATTCTTGTTGTTGCCGTCGCTATATCTGAAATTGCCGGTCAGGGCGATATTCCTACCGTTGTTTCCCAATCTGCGATGTAGTTGTAATTGTGCATTGATGTTCTTGTTCTCGCCATAGCTCAGCGATTTGTTCTGGCGGCTGTTGACAACTAATGAGTCGTTGTCTAACGCTGCCAATCCTTCATCACTCAAAGGATTAGTGACATAGTCGAAAGGATTCCTGTTGAATGAGGCCGAGGTTGAGAAACTCCTGCTGTCGTTGGTTGAGAAGCTGACGTCAGGACGGAACGACAGGGTTGTCAGGGGATTAATGGTCCACTGCAGGTTCATGTTACCCGTCCAACTGTTGTTACGTGAGTAGCTCTGGCTGATACTGTTCGAGAAGGCGCCACCACGCGTGTTGACGAAACTCTCCGAGCCTGTGCGGTTCCAGTTGTCGGTATCGCCATGATTCCATGTGACTCGACCGCTCAGTTTCAGCTTGTTCTGCTTCTCGTAACTGATGTCCAGTGCGCCAGTCTTCGTTTCGCGCTGTCCCTGCCCGTTGCCTCGTCCTCGTCCCCCTCGTCCACTGAAGTTACGGTCGTTCACGTTGTTGGCATTGCCCATAAACGTATAGCGTACGTCACCAAAGGGTTTCATGGCTGTCAGTCGGATGCCATAGCGGTGGTCTGTACCATAACCGATGTCTGGATTGGCCTGCAATCCTTTTCTGGCACTACGCTTGGTCACAAACTCCAGCACGAAGTCGTCGTTACCGTCGTCAATGTTTGTCAGACGGCTCAGGTCGCTCTTCTCGTCGTAAGCCTTCACCTGGTCAATAACATACGAGGGCAGGTTTTTCATCACGGCATCGTTGTTGCCCGTCATGAAGTCACGTCCGTCCAGTTTGAAGCGCTTCACGTCCTTTCCGTTAATGCTGATTTTACCGTCATCATCAATCTTGGCACCAGGCAGAGCCTCTACCAGCGCCTCGATGACCGATCCCTCAGGCACACGATAGGCATCGGCATTATACACCACCGTATCGTCCTTGATAATCATCTTGGGCAGATTGGCCGTCACCACAGCCTCGTCCAGTTGCATGGCGTCAGGCGTCATCTCTATTTTGCCGAGCGTCTGCGTATGGCCAACTGTCAGGTTGACGCGCTGCTCAGATGTCTTATAACCAAGGAACGAGATGCGTAGCAGGTAGGTGCCGGTCCTGTTGGCGTTTAACGAGAAATTACCTTGCCCGTCCGAAAAGGTTCCTCCGACAAATGTCGTGTCCCTGCCAATGCGGTACAACTGCGCTGTAGCCCTCGTCAAAGGCTCGTTCGTGTCACCGTCCATCACGCGTCCTGTCAGCGATGGTGTTTGGGCCGACATACTTAGTATGCCGAAGCAGCTCATAATAAACAGAAAGGAGAGTCGTAGAAGCTTCATTTAGTCTTTGTTTTACTCCTTTGACGTAAACAAAGACCAAAGGTTTAAAATCAATGGGGACAAATCTGCCCCCATTGAAATGATATGTTAGAATTTGCCTTGTATTTTGTCTGCCGGAATCTCTACAGGTGTCTTCAAGCCTGGCCAGTAGTTAGTCCAATCGGTTGTCTTACCCTGAGCATTGTCGGCTTTCTTGATACCGTGACGGAATGCGCCCTCTACTACATAGTACTTGCCGTTCTTCTCATAGAAGGTCTTAAACTGCATCTCCTGAATAGATGACCACTCATCCTTGTATTCGGGCATGGTGAATACGGGCAGACCCTGCCAAGCGAACGATGTAGAATAAGTGCCGAGAATCTTGGTGGGAGCCAGTGCCGACTTCACCTTGGCGTTGATCTTTGCCTTGTAGTCAGCCACAGCCTTGGCATTGCGGTTCTTGTCGGTCAGGTCGTTCAGCAGATAGTTCTTGTCCACAATGCTCTTGATATACTCAGCATTAGCCTCGGCCTGTTTCTCTTCGGCACTCTTCTCCTTAGTGCCAGTCTGGCTCATGTAGAGCTGCTTGATACGGGCGCACTCTGAGGTCAGGGCATCGGCATCAGCCTTCGATATGGGCTCGCTTGTTGCACCTTTCTTCTCCTGTGCACGCTTGATGTTTGCAGGAATCTGGTTGTTCACCATGTCAAGCACGTATGCAGGCTGGGCATGAGCAGAGAATTCCTCAGTGTTGCCCTTCAGATAGCGCAGGATGAAGGTAAGCTGACGAGCAGCCTCATACGCGTTGCGTACATTATAATTCTTGGTGTAGTCCTCTACGCTGGCCCATTTCCATAGTATTCTGCCGTTTTCTGTTTGGTCCAATCCCAGATATTTGTCCATACCGCCAGCCTTCTCGACATTATTCTTTTCCTGCACAGCAGGGTGAGCGGCAGCGTAGTCAGCTTGGGCCTTGGCCGTTACGTCATCATTACTACTGCTGTTGTTGTCGCTAACGCCAACAGCTTTCTTGGCTTTCTTCACAAGTCCGCCAAACTGAGCTTGGGCGGGCGTCTGCACTGCAAAGGCGAGGGCAATACCCATGCACATTTGCATCATCAAATGACTTTTTTTCATTTCCTTGTTTTTGTTTAATTAATAATGGTTACAATAAGTTGAAATCCTCTTTTGGAGCCTTGCGGCTCTATTTTAACGCGGCAAAGTTACAAATTTATTCCATTACTTCCAAACTTTTTCCACAAAAAGTTTCGAAAAAGTACCACTTCCTTCGGCATCTAGATTTTGTCAACTTCAGTATGCTACAAATCCATTTTCTTTATTTTTAATGACATAGTGACATAATACTTTTGCTACTATTTGTTTTTCAGATGATTACACGTTTTTCTGTGCGGCACTTAGTGACATAAAAGTGACATAGAAGTGACATATATCCGACATAAATATGGCATTTTCTTGAATTTGTCGCCACTTTAACCACTCTTATGGATGCTAACTGATGACTAGTATGCTCGCTCATCGCGTCATTAGTGCTTCCACTGCCTTAATCTATGTCTCGTAAATGAATTCTCTAGAGAATTGAACTGCTAGCACTAATCTTCTCAATCGTTATAGGCCTACTAACGCTTGAATTCTCTAGAGAATTGAACAACTACTCATAGTCTTTCAAGTAGTAACCCAATATCTTTGTATCTGGTAGCTTACTATGCACCCATTACTTGCTTATTATATGCAATAATGTCACTATTATGTCGCTTTTATGTCAGTTCTATGTCGGTTTTATGTCACTAAGTAATTTTGTAACATTTTGAAATTTAATAGGATAAATCTATTTTATGTCATATGTCACTAGTTTTTAGATTTTCTGCTAAATATTATACTGATTTACGATGAATTTCAAATGAAAATTGAATGATTTTCTCACTTTTTTCTGCCAATATTTTGCAGTTCTCTAGAAAATTATAATTTCTTTAAGCTCTGATGATGTATATCGCAGCAGTCATAGTATTGTTATGTTATACATATTAGGAAAAGTTTCTGAAACTTCCAAGTTTTTAAGAAACTTTTTATCAATTATTGACCAAAAATATTCCACTTCACAGAGCGGAGGATAGAAGCACACATCTGTATCTGCTTCGTAGCATACAAGGTTTATAAGGAACTGAAACGCGTCATCAGACATGCCGCCATTGCCATGAGTGTGGACAAAGTCCTGGATATTGCCAAGACCATCATCACCATCGATGTCAGGACAGATGGAGTGCGTGGGGTGTCAAAGCGAACGCTGTTTCTCACGTAAGAGCAGAAAGCCATCAAGCAATTGTTCGAAATGGATACCACAAAAGGTGATAAGGGTGACGCATCGACGAAGTCAGGGGTGCAAAGATACTTATTTTTTTAGACAAAAGAACAAAAGAAACATAAAAATTATGAATTATGCATTATGCATTATGTATTATTTTGTATCTTTGCACACGGACAATCTCCAAAAATGGATATATGAACACAATCAGACTTCGCTATTTGACGCTGGTGGTGACGCTCGCTGCCGTCATTTTCCTGTCTGGATGCGGAGGAAATACCAAAGAACAGGAAAGGCAGCG
>JAFVHO010000085.1 GCA_017474485.1 Prevotella sp. | reverse complement strand
TCCGTAAAAGACCGTCGTCATCGAGCGAACCTATCAGGTACTCCATGATATATCGTTCACGTTCGGTCAGGACGGTCATCGTCATCTGTTCCAAAAGTTGGTCGTAGAACGAGTCGCTCTGAGCCATCACACCTTGCTCGGCATTGCCTTCATCCTGCTGGCGTTCTCCACCATAGTAGACGGGCAATTCCTCGTCATCGCGTCCGATAGACTCTAAAGCTTCATCAAGAGCAGATTGCCGCTCTTCATCTTCATAATCTGAACTATTGGCATTCTCTGTGTTTTCTGAATTCTCAGGGAAATCTGCGTAATCGTCGCCAGGACCAGCTACCTCGATGGCGGGATTGTCGTCCATCTCCGCATTCACACGCTCTACGAGTTGTGTGATGGGCAGTTCCACAAGTTGGGCATGTAACAGTTGTTGCTGCGTGATGCTCTGCGCCAACCGTTGCTCCTGTGTGAGCCGCTGTTCCTGAACCTGATTATTTCCCATTTTCTCAAATCCTCATTATCTCATTCTCTCAATTTCTCAATCTCACTTGAAATATGCACTGAGTTGTTCGGCATATTCTGCCAGTTGGGAAGTCTCCCAATTAGCGTAACGTTCCCATATCTGGCGACAAGGCGATAACAGGTTGCTGTCAGGCTGCTTCTGACGACGCAGATAGGGATCAAAGTACTGGTAATTCAGCAAAATCTCGACAGTCAGTTTGGCAGGAATCCGCATGAGACGCGACAAATCCTGTACCTCTGGTGTTTCTGCCACCATTGTGATTGGTGTCAAGCGAAAATAGAGATCGAGGATGATGACCAGCATGAAAGGCATCAGACGACTCTCTTCAGCCAAGGGGCGGAAATCACCTTCAAACGTCTCTTCAATGGCAACACCCTCAAAGAAATCACCTGCGGAATTAAAGCCTTTCATCTCGCGTAGTAGGCGGACAGCACGGGTCAGACGCTGCGGATTCTGGCTGTATTCCTTCCAGATACGCTCAATACGAGGTGTTTCCAGATTGGCTATATCATTCTGGCGCTGATAAAGCTGCTGTGGTGCGATATGCAATTCCAGACTCAAGCTAACCATTTCCCGACTATACATGGGTTTTATACCTACCGGCTTACGCAGATAGAGTTGCATAAGCAGCAGCCAATAGTCGTCATTCCATAATTGATTCTTTGCCATATCTCTTAGCTCTTAACTCTTAACTCTTAATTCTTAATTTCTTCCTTCTCACCTCTTACAGTTCTATCGGTTGCTCTTCAAACATGCCATCTTTGCTGATCGTGTAACGACGGGCTTCCTCTATTTGCGGCTTAACAGCCTCATGTCCCTTGAAATAACGCATGATTGTGATTTCATAATGACTTGTGATGAAATACTCATTGTAAGTCATACCATGGTCTTCGTTTGTCTCCTGATGATAAATGTTGAGCATATCGATAGGCTGATGCTTCTTGTTCATTGTGTATAGATAGAGTGCTGGTGTAATGGAATCCTGCATCTCACAGAGCAGAATAACCTGTTTACGATACATGGACGGTAAAGCCATCGCTTTGAGATGAGCGTCAGCAGGATAGCCGAAATATTCATTGGCAGGAACTGGCACGGCAACGAAATTGCCCAAAATCTCTATATCAGCACCAACTGTCTGGATAGGTAACGTATGCAGTCGCAATGTATCGAACCATGCCTCAATAGGGTTCTCGTAGATATTGGCTTGTTTCTGGATTTCTTTTACCTGTTCAGCACGTCGGATGCTGTCTACCATTTGTTCATAGTAGGCCAAATCATGCTTCTTGTTACCGCACGACAACGTCAGAAGTGCCAATAATAGCAGCGTTAATCCAGTTGCTTTCTTCATATTTCGTTGCAAAGGTAATTATTTTTATGAAGATATTCATAAATTTTATAAGTTTTTTTGTACAATAAGCTTGTTCGTTTGATAAAAAAGTATTATTTTTGCAAGCGATATGCATGTGAATGGTCTTTTGAAGTGGATAGCAGTTTATGTCCTTGTCTTGTTAACGGGTACTGCCTATGCGCAGCATCCAAAGGACGATATCAAGCAGAATATAAGACGTTCTGCTAATAGTTTGATGGCCTATCCTGGACCACAAAAGAAACAGCTTACCTCAGCCCCAGAAGGTAAGCAGCCTTTCTATATCTCACACTATGGACGATACGGTTCGCATCACCTATTACAAAAAAAGTATTTCGATGATCCTTATCAGGTGTTAGATGTGGCTGATAAGGCTGGTAAACTGACGGACAAGGGACGAGATGTCAAACTGCGAATTGGAAAGATTCGTGACGATGCATACGAACAATTAGGAGAGTTGACACCAACAGGTGTCTGGCAACAGCAGATGATTGCGCAACGCATGGTAGAACGTTTTCCGGAGGTGTTTTTGGACGGGACAGATGTTGATGCGCGTAGCACGACAGTCACACGTAGCATTCTTTCGATGGAACAGTTTTTGCTTCAGTTGACGCGTATGAAGCCTCGTCTTAACGTTTACCACAATGCCACCCATCGCGACATGGCTTTCCTGAACCAACAGGACAGGCAACTCATGAACATCAGGATGGACGCTATGACGCAGAAGCGATACAGCGAGTTTACCAAGCATTACGACAAGTTCAACCGTTTGATGCGTACCCTCTTCAATGACATGTTGTATGTGAAACAGCATGTCGATGCCAAGAAATTGAATGATGACCTGTTTTTGCTGGCCAGCAACATGCAAAACACGGAATTACGCAAGAATATAACGTTCTATGACATCTTCACCGACCAAGATCTATATTACAACTGGATAAAAGATAATGCCTGGTGGTACATTAACTATGGAGGCTGTACCCTCAATGGTGGGACACAACCCTATTCGCAGCGTTACCTGCTCCGAAAAATCATCAATGATGCTGATAGTTGTCTGAAACTGAAAAATCCCTGTGTCCAACTTCGATTCGGTTCTGATAACGTCATTCTGCCATTAGCATGTCTGATGGATATCAATCATTGGGGCTTAGCTACCAACCGATTAGGTTCATTGGGCGAGAATGGGTGGAGCTGTTATCGTATTGTACCCATGGCTGCTAATATCCAGTTGATATTCTATCGCAGTAACCCTGACGATCAGGATGTCTGGGTCAAGGTTCTCTACAATGAGAATGAGGCCACTTTACCCCTTTCTGACGAGCATGCGCCCTACTATCGCTGGGCAGATTTTCGTTCCTATTATCTAAAAAAACTGGATGACTATGAGAAGCATTAGAACACTGTTAACGATGATGCTGTTCATGGTGGCAACGATGTTGTGGGCACAGTCTGCCTATGACTATATTGTCCGCGACCGCAACTTCTCGGCCAGTAACTACTGTCTCTATCCAGATAGCATGGAATACCAGCAGACACCACCTCCTGCAGACAAGCATCCTTTCTATTTGTCGCACTACGGACGCCATGGTTCGCGCTATCTTAATAGCCGCGTTGGCTATGATACACCTTATAAAATGCTGTGCAAAGCTGACTCTATGGGCCAACTTACAGCATTAGGCAAGCAAGTCAAACAACAGTTGCAGGAGATTATCAATGACTCAGAAGGACGATGGGGCGACTTGTCGGATATCGGCAAGCAGCAGCTGAGAAGTATTGCAAGTCGGATGATGAAGAATTATCCGGAAATCTTTGAGGGACAAGCAAACGTACAGGCGCGCAGCACCACCGTCAACCGTTGTGTGATGTCAATGGGAACGACCGTTCAACAAATGGCAGCACTGAATCCGCAATTGAAGATTGATATGAATGCCTCGAAACGTGACTCCTGGTATCTGAATCATCAGGACCTGCAGCTTCGCGACAGTATGAAGTCTAAAAATGCCAGCCGCATCTATGATGCCTACTCAAAGCCAAGAGAGGAGAATCCACGACTCATGGAACTGTTGTTTACACATCCTGAGTCGCTGGACAAGAGCATCAGCAATAAGTGGCTCAACTATTATCTGTTGAAGACGGCCACCATACAACCCAATACTCATACGGAATTCAGCACATTGCTTTTCGACCTCTTTACCGATGAAGACATTTACAAGTACTGGCAGATAGAGAATGCGTGGTGGTATATCCAGCATGGAGGCTCGTTGCTGAACGGAGGCTGCCAACCTTATACGCAACGTTACCTGTTACGTAAGATGATTACTGAAGCTGACAGCTGCATCCGTCAGAAAAAGCCTGGTGTACAACTGCGTTTTGGCCATGAGACAGTGATGTTGCCATTGGCTTGTCTGTTAGGCCTCAATGGCTTCGATTTCAAGACTGCCAATCTGGAGGAGTTGGAATTGAATGGCTGGTGGGCAGGCTTGATATTCCCTATGGCTTCGAACATCCAGTTTGTGTTCTATCGTAAGGATTCATTCGATAACGATGTTGTCTTTAAGGTGTTGCTGAACGAACAAGAGGCTACACTGCCTATTGAGACAGATATAGCCCCCTATTATCACTGGCGCGACTTCCGTAGGTACTACCTGAAGAAGCTGAGCGAGTATGATAAAATAAGAAATAGCCAATAACTATTTCATAGAGAATGCCAACGCATATGAACGAATCTGTTTGATCATCGCCAGCAGACCATTAGAACGTGTAGGCGACAGGTGTTCCTTCAATCCTATCTCATCGATAAAGTAGAGGTCGGCATCCAAGATTTCCTTGGGTGTATGATCACTCAGCACACGAATCAGCAGCGACACGATACCTTTCACGATCAAGGCATCACTCTCAGTCTGAAAGTGAACAACCTTTTCACTATTCACTTCTATCAAGTCGGCTTGTAGCCATACACGACTTTGGCAACCGTCTATCAGGTTGCTTTCCGTCTTATACTGTTCGTCAAGGGGATCCTGTTCGTTACCAAGGTCTATCAGTAACTGGTACTTGTCCATCCAGTCGTCTAACCCGGAAAACTCCTCAATAATCTCGTCTTGTATCTCGTTAATTGCCATATTAATTTGTTTTTTGCATCGGACTACAGGACTTAAGGACTTTTTATATTATAAAGTCGTGTTAGTCCTGTAGTCCGTTGCTAAATTTTAATTATTTTGAATAATTTGTCGCTGGGGCGCACTTTCTCTGGAACACGGATGCTGACGCGTGTACCCTGCTGTGCCGTTTGAATGCTGCTGGTATCGTCATGAATTTCATCGACAGTGACATAAAGCGCACCAGTGGTAGGTCCTGTAATCAACATTTTGTCGCCTACGCTGAAGGTGTCGGCCTCAACTGTAAACTCGGCAACGCCCAACTTCGAGAAATATTTGACGCCTTTGCCGATATATTGTTTGCGCTCCGTCGCATTCGAACCGTAGTTAGAGTTCCATTCGCCTAACAATTGTCCCTGATAGTAACCGTCCCAGAAGCCACGATTGAAGACTGTAGCCAAACGTTCGTCCCAAGCATTCTTCTTCTCTTCTGTAAAGGTATCGTCGAGCACGCTTTGTATAGCTTCCTTATAACATTGTACAACAGTGAGTACATATTCAGGTCCGCGGGCCCTACCTTCTATCTTAAATACGCGTACGCCCGCGTTCATCATTTTATTAATAAAACGAATAGTCTTCAGGTCCTTGGGCGACATAATGTATTTGTTGTCAATCTCCAGCTCTGTGCCTGTCTCGCGGTCGGTCACGATATAGCCCCTGCGACAAATCTGCATACAAGCACCGCGATTGGCCGAGCGTCCCGTATTGTCGAGACTCATATAGCACTTGCCACTCACAGCCATACACAGGGCTCCGTGGCAGAACATCTCGATACGCACCAGTTCACCATTAGGACCACAAATATGCTGTTCCTGTATTTGACGATAAATGTCTGCCACCTGTTCCATCTTCAGTTCACGAGCCAACACCACCACATCGGCAAACTGTGCATAAAACTTCAGCGCTTCGACATTCGAAATGTTGAGCTGAGTAGAGAGGTGTACCTCCATGCCTTTCTGGCGACAATAGGTCATCACGGCAATGTCACAGGCAATCACAGCAGATATTTCTGCCTCGACAGCAGCATCTACGATTTGGTGCATCGTCTCGATGTCTTCGCCATAGATGATGGTGTTAACGGTGAGATAGGTCTTTACGCCAGCCTCATTGCACGTCGCTGCAATATCGCGCAGGTCGTCGATGGTGAAGTGGTTGGCAGAATGCGAACGCATATTCAACTGCTCCACACCGAAATAGACCGAATCAGCCCCAGCCTTCAAGGCTGCAGCCAGCGCATCGCGACTGCCGACGGGCGCCATAATCTCAAAATCCTTTATCGTTTCTTTCATTGCGGTTGCAAAGGTACTAAAAAACGAGCAAAAAGCTAATAAAAAGACAATAATATTTAGATTTCATACGTTATTTAATACGATGCAGAAGCGTAATTGTGCCTTATTTTTGCTGTTGTGGCTCTTTCTGACAGCAGTCAGAGCACAGCAGGAACCATCGTTCAGCCACTACTGGGCGATGGAGCCGTCGTTTAATCCTGCCACTGCTGGTAAGGAGATGAAAATCAATGTGATTGGTGCCTATGCCATGACGTTGACTGGCTTTGAGAATAACCCACGAACGATGTATATTTCAGGTGATATGCCTTTTATGCTGTTGAATAAGATGCATGGCGTGGGGTTGCAAATCATGAATGACCAGATAGGTCTGTTCCAACATCAGCGACTGGTTGCACAGTATGCTTACAGGCAACCCCTGTTAGGTGGCACGTTGAGTGTTGGTGTGCAAGCAGGCTTGTTGAGTGAAAAGTTTAAGGGCTCAGGACTGGATTTGGAGGATACTTCTGACCCTGCTTTCTCAAAGACTGACGACAATGGAACGGCTCTTGACCTGTCGGCAGGTGTTTATTATCAACGTGGTCCATGGTATGCTGGCTTGTCGATATTACATGCGACTGCTCCCACGATAGAATTGGGTGAAATATCTATTTATAACATCAGTAGTTCGTATTATTTGACTGGAGGATACAATATTAAGCTACATCATCCGTTATTAACAATACACCCCTCTATGTTGATTCGCTACGATGGAGTGGCTTATCGAGGTGATGTAACGTGTCGCTTGAAGTACACGCATGACAATAGAGTGATGTATGCTGGTGTGGGTTATAGTCCCACGAACTCAGTGACAGCGTTCATAGGTGGTTTGTTCCACGGCGTGATGCTGGGTTACAGCTACGAGGTTTATACCTCGGCTCTCAGTTTTGGTAATGGCAGTCATGAGCTGTTCATAGGTTATCAGACGGAGATGGACCTTTCGAAAAAGGGACGTAACAAACATCAAAGTGTGAGGTTCCTGTAAAGGTAAAAAAGTAAAAAGGTAAAAAAGTAAAAAAAATAGAATATGGAAAGAAATGTAAATATGGAAAAGCAGAGAGGCAAGTGGGTGAAAGGTCTTTTACCTTTTTACCTTTTTACCTTTTTACTTTTATTGTCCAGTTGTTTTGGCAGCAAGTTGACATCATCGGCAGGTGGTGAGGTGACAGGTGCCAGTGGACGTGCATTCAGTGAGCCGGCTCCTTACGGCATGACGCTCATCAAGCGTGGCCATTTGCGTATGGGTATCGACAAGCAAGATACCCTGTGGGGCAAACAGACGCCAGTAAGAGACATCTCTGTCGAGGGGTTCTGGATGGACGAGCATGAGGTGACGAACTCGATGTATCGCCAGTTTGTGAACTATGTGCGCGATTCCATCATCCGTGAGCGTCTGGCTGATCCTGCCTATGGTGGCGACGAGAGTTATAAGATTGAGGAAGACAAGAATGGCGATCCCATTCCTCCTCATCTGAACTGGAAGAAGCCTATTCCTCGTAAACCCAGTGAGGACGAGCAGCGTGCCATTGAGAGCGTCTATATTACGCATCCTGTGACTGGTGAGAAAATGTTGGACTGGCGCCAGATGAACTATCGTTATGAGGTGTACGACTACACAGAGGCTGCCAAGCGCAAGTATCGTGAGGATCCTGAGTTGCGTATCTTGAATACTGACTTACGTCCCAATTCCAATGAACAAATCTGGATTTCGAAGGACACTGCCTATATTGACGATGAGGGTAAGATTCATCGCGAGACCATCAATCGCCAGTATACAGGACCTTATGATTTCCTGAATACCTATATTATTAATATATATCCTGACACTACCTGCTGGGTCAACGACTTTCCCAATGCCGACAACGAGTCGTATATGCGCTACTATTTCTCAGCAGCAGCCTATAACGACTATCCTGTGGTGGGCATTACATGGGAACAGGCCAATGCGTTCTGTGCCTGGCGTACAGAGTATCTGCTGAAAGGCTTGGGTGGTGCTGCCCGTTATGTTCAGCGCTATCGCCTGCCGACAGAGGCAGAGTGGGAGTTTGCAGCTCGTGGCAAAGACCAGAATGAGTTCCCTTGGGAGAACGAGGATGTAGTGAGCGGAAATGGTTGCTTCTATGCTAACTTCAAGCCTGATAACGGTAACTATACCAAAGACGGCAACCTGATAACCAGTCGCGTGGGTATCTATTCGTCGAACTCAAACGGACTTTACGATATGGCAGGCAACGTAGCTGAGTGGACATCAACTATCTATACGGAGGCTGGTGTTGAGGCCATGAATGATATCAATCCTGAGCTAAGATATAATGCAGCCAAGGAAGATCCCTATAGATTGAAGAAGAAGAGCGTACGTGGTGGTTCATGGAAGGATCCTGAGAGCTATATCCGTTCGGTCTGGCGCTCGTATGAATATCAGAACCAGCCCCGCTCTTATGTTGGTTTCCGTTGTGTTCGCTCTCTGGCTAATACCACCAGCGACAAGATTAAAGTGAAGAAAGGGAAGAAATAATGACAGTATACAGCAAACTGAATTTCGTCTACCGCTTACAGAAGTGGATGGACAGCGTGCCAGGACAGACGTTCCTGAACTACGCTTACTCATGGGGTGCTTCAATTGTGATTTTGGGTACATTGTTCAAACTGACCCACCTGCCAGGAGCCAACTTCTTCCTGTTCTTAGGAATGGGTACTGAGGTGTTTGTGTTCTTTATCTCGGCCTTCGACCGTCCGTTCGACAAGACTACCGACGGTATGGACCTCGACTTGCACGTATCTGAAGAGGGCGCCTCGCCTGTTGTGGTTGGCGGTCCCGTTATCGGTGGCGGCGTCGTTGGTGGCGCTCCTGTCGTCAGTGGCGATGTTGTGGCTGGCGAAGAAACTGTCGTTGGCGATGGTGAAGGCACCATTATTGGCGGTGGTGGCACTATCATTGGCGGTGGCACTGTCGTTGGCGGCGGTGGTGGTACTATCGTTATCGGTGGCGGTAGTATGGACAGCGGAGCTAATGTCAGCGGCGAAACCGCTGACCATGCTGAGCACACCGAAGGTCCCGTGGTCATTGGTGGTGGAGGTGGTTATGTTGGCGGTGGTGCCTTTGTCGCTCCCCAGCAGCCCGAGGTACAGCCTATGGCTGAGGAACTGAAGGAGGCTACGTCGAACTATATCGATGAACTGAATCGCTTGACCGAGATGTTGACACAGGTTTCTGAACAGAGCAAGCGACTGACTCGCGACTCTGAGGAGATGGAGAACCTGAACCGTACGTTGACTGGTATCAGCCGCGTCTACGAGATGCAGTTGAAGAGTGCTTCGTCACAGATTGCAACCATCGACGAAATCAATGAACAGACTCGCCACATGGCTGAACAGATACAGGAGCTGAACAAGATTTACGCCCGTATGATCGAGGCCATGCAGATAAGAAGTCAGATGTAAGATGTCTGATGGCAGAAGTAATTATCTATAAACTGTAAACTGTAAACAGTAAACACGAAATATGGCAATCAAGAAAAGACCCGTTTCTCCTCGCCAGAAGATGATTAACCTGATGTACGTTGTACTGATGGCGATGCTGGCGCTGAACGTCTCTACGGAGGTGCTCAACGGATTCTCTATCGTTGAAGAGAGTCTGAAGCGCACTACTGCCAATGCGACGTTGGAGAATATGGCCATATACGATGACTTTGCCGTCCAGATGAAGAAGAATCCGAAGAAGGTCAAGGAATGGTATGACAAATCCCAGCAGGTCAAGCAGATGAGCAGTCATCTCTATGATTTGGCTGACGAGTTGAAACATGCTATTGTGGTTGAGGCTGACGGTAAGGATGGTGATGTGAGAAATATACGCAATAAGGAAGACTTAGAGGCTGCCAATCAGGTGATGTTGGCTCCTGGGCGTGGTCGTGGCAAGGAACTCTACGATGCTATCAATGCCTATCGGACAAACATGCTGAAGATGGTTACGACGCCTCGCCAAAAGAAATTGCTGATTTCTACGCTAACAACTGAGATTCCCCAAAGTGCCCAGACGATGGGTAAGAATTGGCAGGAGTATATGTTTGAGGCAATGCCTGCCGCTGCTGCTGTCACGCTTCTTTCTAAACTCCAGAGTGACGTGCGTTATGCTGAGGGTGAGGTGTTACATACATTGGTATCGAATATTGACGTGAAAGATATCCGTGTCAATGCCCTTAATGCCTTTGTCATTCCCAACTCGCAGACCATCGTGCGTGGTGACAAGTTCTCTGCACATATCGTGATGGCTGCAGTCGATACGACGCAGCAGCCTCAGATATTCATTGGCGGCAGGGAGATGAATCTGCCCAATGGCCTCTACGAGACCGTTACCAGCCGTACGGGCGACTTCACGCTGTCAGGTTATATCCAAGTAGAGAATGGTAATGGGGAACTGCTGAAGCGTAATTTTGAACAGAAATATACGGTTGTCGATCCTTCGGCAACAGTCTCTGCCGACCTGATGAACGTGCTCTATGCTGGCTACTCTAACCCGTTGAGTGTCAGTGTACCAGGCGTACCAGTCAACAAGGTACAGGCTACGATGACTGGTGGTACGTTGCAGCCCGTAGGTCCTGGCCGTTATATCGCCCGTCCTACCGCTGTAGGACAGAACGTGACGATTACCGTGATGTCTACCAATACGGGTCGTGCCCAGCAGATGGGACAGTTTACGTTCCGTGTGCGTCGCCTGCCTGATCCTACACCGTATATCGCTATGAAGGATGAGAGTGGCTCGCCTATTCGCTACAAAGGCGGTGGCTTGTCGAAGGCACAGTTGATGGCAGTTGACGGCATTGGTGCCGCTATCGACGACGGTATCCTCGATATTGCCTTCAAGGTACAGAGTTTTGAAACGGTGTTCTTCGACAATATGGGTAATGCCGTGCCGATGGTCAGCGATGGTGCCAGCTTCTCAGCACGTCAGAAGGATACCTTCCGTAAGTTGCAGCGCAACAAGCGTTTCTATATCTCGCGTGTCAATGCTATCGGACCTGATGGCATCTCGCGTAAGCTGAATGCTTCGATGGAAGTCATTGTGAAGTAAAAGTAAAAAGGTAAAAAAGTAAAAAGGTAAAGATATGAAGCAGAATATGGTAAATAGAAAATGGTTTAAGGTAGCGGTAAAAGGTATTTTACTTTTTTACCTTTTTACCTTTTTACCTTTAGCAACAGTGGCTCAGCC
>JAFVHO010000084.1 GCA_017474485.1 Prevotella sp. | reverse complement strand
TGCACGTAGCCATCCTTCTTGGCCTTAGAAGCAAAATACGTGTACTTGTTGCGTGCCATACTCTCGCCTGCAAAAGCCTCCTTGAGGTTCTGCTCGGTCTTCGTTCCTTTCAGTTCTTTCATAAGTCTCTTTTTTGTTGGTTAAAAAATATATTATCTGTTTTGATAGCGCTGTTCAATCACGTTCCAGTCGATAATCTGCCAGAGGGCGGCCAGGTGGTCGGGACGGCGGTTCTGGTAGTCCAGATAGTACGCATGCTCCCACACATCGAATGTCAACAACGGCTTCAGGCCCTTCTGAATGGGATTGGCCGCATTCGTTTCCTGGGTAATCACCAGTTTGCCATCCTTATCGGCCGACAGCCACACCCAACCAGAGCCAAAGAGCGTAGCCCCACCCTTCTGGAACGCCTCCTTGAACGCCTCAAACGACCCAAAGTCGCGCACGATAGCCTCTGCCAATGGTCCTGTTGGAGTCGACTTTGTCGGCTCGCCCGTAAACTGCTCAAAGTACATATTATGATTCAATATCTGCCCTGCGTTATTCAAGATTGCTCCCTCACTATGAAGCACAAGCTCTTTCAACGCCTCAAATTCCCCAAGGCTCCCCTCGCCCTTTGGAGAGGGGTTAGGGGGTGAGGCTAACCCATTGAGGTTATTCACATACCCTGCCAGATGCTTCCCATGATGAAACTCCAGCGTCTGCTTACTTATCACCGGTTCCAATGCGTCTATCGCATACGGTAGCGCCATCAATTCAAACTTTCCCATATCTTTAACATTTTAACATTTTAACATCAGCCCTCTATCAACTTATCTGCCAGCGCTTTTAGGGCAGTCTTTTGCTCATCCGTCAGCACCAGCACGTCGGTACCCCAGGCTTCGGCGGGAACAGCTATGCCCACCTGTTCCTTAATCACCTCAGCCTTCATAAAGGTGAGCAACTCCGTGAGTTTGGCCCTGCAATCAGCAGTTGCAGCCTTGCCCCCAGCCCCACTAATCGCCACTCGCTTGCCGTTGATGCACGTGGGCGTACCATAGTCCATCGGCTTCACCGGGCGCGACAGCCAGTCCAGCAGGTTTTTCAGGTGTCCCGGATAACTCATGTTATACTCAGGCGTGAAGATCCACAGCCCATCAGCCTCGGTCACTTCCTTTCGAATGCGAGCCACAACCTCCAGTTCCGGCTGCTCAATATCCTGACTCAGCAGCGGCAGATCGCTATAGTCCAGCTCCTGCACATCTACTTTCCCACCGATGATTTCCTTGGCCACATAAGCCACCTGTCGGTTAAACGACTTTTCCCTCAACGATCCGACAATAAACAGAATCTTCTTCATATCCTTAAGTTTTTAGTAATTCCGTTGCGAAGATACAACTTTTTCTCGAGAAATCCACAATTTTTGCATTTTTTCTGAATTTCCAACGTAACATTTCCCATTTATTCCACCTCCGGCTCCCAAAGATGTCGCGCCATATCCACATGACCATTGGCCTTGAAGCGGACACCCTCTTCCTCAAGCAGGGTGCGTTGGCGACTCCAACCAGGAGCTGTGCGGCCTTCTTTGTTCACCACACGATGACAGGGCAATGACTCTGCTCCAGGCGTATAACGAAGCGTGCGACCCACCATACGCGAATGACTGGGCCAGCCCGCCAAAGCCGCAATATGACCATAGGTTGTCACTCGTCCGCAAGGAATCTGGCTGACGATGTTCAGCACGGAATCGCGAAACGCTCGTGCCTGTTTTGGCGACATCCTGTCTGGGTAGTCGTGCATTAGTAATTTTCCGCCTTAATCTGGAAATAGCTCTGCGGATGGTCGCAAGTGGGACAAATCTCAGGCGCCTTCTTGCCGATGACGATATGGCCGCAGTTGCTGCATTGCCAGATGACATCACCCTCGCGAGAGAACACCACAGCATCCTCGATGTTCTTCAACAACTTGCGATAACGCTCCTCATGATGCTTCTCGATGGCACCTACGAGTTCAAACTTCGCAGCAATCTCGTCGAAGCCCTCCTCACGAGCCTCCTGGGCCATATGCGCATACATGTCCTTCCACTCGAAGTTCTTGCCATTGGCAGCATCCGCCAGGTTCGTCTTCGTATCGCTCACGCTACCGCCATTCAGGTACTTATACCACATCTTCGCGTGCTCCTTCTCGTTGGCAGCTGTCTCCTCAAAGATAGCGGCTATCTGCACGTAGCCATCCTTCTTGGCCTTAGAAGCAAAATACGTGTACTTGTTGCGTGCCATACTCTCGCCAGCAAAAGCCTCCTTGAGGTTCTGCTCGGTCTTCGTTCCTTTTAGTTCTTTCATAAGTCTCTTTTTTTGTTGGTTAAAAAATATATTATCTGTTTTGATAGCGCTGTTCAATCACGTTCCAGTCGATAATCTGCCAGAGGGCGGCCAGGTGGTCAGGACGACGGTTCTCGATGGTCTCTGCCAACTTTCCCATACCTTATTCTAATTTATGTGTATTGATGGGAGCAAAGATACGAAAACTTTCTGAGATTTCCAAACAAAGTGGTAGAAATGTAAAAAGATACTTCCAAACGGATCACCAACTCACGAACAATTCAAAGTTACTTTTTATTCTGCATCCGTGTTAAGACCATGCGGATTTCGTCGTAGGTGACATCAGGAGAACAGAGATTCTTAATGGCTGTGGAGCCGTTATCAGTTCCTATCTTGCGGACGACATGCTCGATGGCCTGCTGGTGCTCAACAGAAACAAGATCGTCAAAGGAAACCTCGCCTGAATCGATGTAGCGGGCCAAATGGCCAATGACGGTACCAAGCGTGAGTGCTCGTGATTTAGCGATGAGGTCGGGCTTCATGCCTTGCTGATATAGTTGGAAAGATACTTCCCACGTTTTGGGCTTTAATTCTTTGGGAACTTTTGGCGTCTTTGGTTTGCGCTTTCGCTTACCCTTTACGTCGTCCTCACCAAGGGTATCAAGCATCGACATCTGTTTCTCGTGCAAGTAGTTATCGACGGTATAGCCTTTTTCAGCAATCTTGACAAGCAGATAGCGACGACTGAGCCATGCCTGCTTAAGGTCGGGCAAGGCGTTATTGAGGCGGCGCGATGCTTGTTTATTGTTGGTCTCGATTTTGGCGGAGAGTTCTATGGGCTTACTGAGGATGTCTTGCAACTGGTCGGCAAAGTATTTGACACTACGTTTTACACGGTCGAGAAAGTCGGCATCGCGCAGGGACTCGATGGACATCGTCTGGATTTTCTGCTGCCACTTGACTGCAACATCGAGGATGCGCTGACGAAGGTCTTGCAGAGTTTTATCATGCAACTGCTTGAGCGAGCCATGGCTGTGGTAGAAGAACTCAGCGAAGATACGCACCATCGATTCTTCCATATACAGGATGGCACGGAAGTCAAAAAGCTGTAACAGTAGGTAGCGTTCGTATTCCTGTTTGAGCAGAGGCAGCTGACAGATGCTGCGTTCTGCCTGGTATTCCTGCTGGGCGATATACGAATCAACGCGTTCATCATTAATAATGGCACGAGCTTCCAAGGGCGAAGCAAGTACCAGTCCTTCAAGGGTCCGACAGCGGCTCAGGGCTACATACACCTGACCAGGGGCAAAACTCTGGTTGGCATCGATGATAGCATGATCGAAGGTCAGTCCTTGACTCTTATGAATAGTGATAGCCCAGGCCAGTCGCAGGGGCAGTTGCTTAAAAGTGCCCTGTACCTCAGCCTCTATCTCGCGTGTCTGCTCGTTCAGTGTATAGCGGGTATTTTCCCATTCCAACGGTTCCACCTCAATGGCCTCGCTATCACCCTCACAATAGACCGTCAAACGATTGTCACTTGCCTCCATCACACGCCCGATCTTGCCGTTGTAATATTTGTGTTCGCTAGAGGGGTCGTTCTTCACAAACATCACTTGGGCGCCTTCCTTCAGTACCAATGCGTCGGCTGTAGGATAGGAATAATCCGGAAAGGTACCTTTAATTTCTGCGCGATAGGTATAAGCATGGCCAGACAACTTCTGCAACTCGCTTTCATTATAAAAATTAGCGAGGTTATTGTGGGTGGTCAGTCGGATGGCTAATTGACCATTATTAATTGTCAATTGTCCATTGGCGACGCGAGAGTTCAGCTTCTCCAGCACCTCTTCCGAGGGCTGTCCGCTACGTACCTCATTTAATATCTTGATAAACGAGGCATCCTGCTGGCGATACACATGTTCCAACTGGATAGTCACATAGTCTATCTGCTGTAAGGCCTTCGAACCAAAGAAATAAGGGGTGTCGTAATAGGGCTTCAGCATTCGTTCATCTTCGGGTGTGACCACAGGCGTCAACTGTGCCAAGTCGCCAATCATCAGCAGTTGCACACCACCAAAGGGCTGGTTGTGCTCACGGAAACGCCTCAAAACAGCATCAATGGCATCGAGCAAATCGGCTCGTACCATCGATATCTCGTCGATAATCAGCAGGTCTATCGAAGCGATAATCTTACGCTTCTCACGACTGAAATCAAACTTACTCTCTACCTTCGCACCAGGTACGTAAGGCGAAAAGGGTAATTGGAAGAAGGAGTGAATGGTCACGCCACCTGCATTGATGGCTGCCACACCCGTTGGCGCCACCACAATGGGGCGCTTCCTCGAGCCAGCCATTACCTCTTTAAGAAATGTCGTTTTGCCTGTTCCTGCCTTACCAGTCAGAAAAATGCTGCGTCCCGTGTTCTCTACAAAGTCCCACGCGGTACGCAGCTGTTCATTTTGTTCCATTCTATTCTTGATAATGGTATCAAATCAAACTGTCAGCCAACTGCTCCAATAGTGCCTCATCAGCTGCTTTCATGCGCGAGCGGATAGTTACCATGGGCTCTACGATTTCGCAGTCCTTCATAGCTTCTATCATACCCTTCATGACTTTACCAGCTGATGGCGCCCAGCTGCCATTTTCGATGATACCGAACTTGCGCTTCTGGTAGTTCTTGATTTGCAGATGATACAGGAAATCATGCATCACGGGGAATACGCCTGCATCGTAACTAGATGCTGCTACAACAACCGTAGGATAGCGGAAGGCATCCTCGATAACCTCTGCCATATCCTCACGACTCAGGTCGCTTACTACCACCTTTTTAGCACCTTTTTCTCGGAGCATAACTCCGAGACGCTCTGCAACAGCTGCTGTGCCTCCGTGTATGCTGGCGTAGGCTATCAGTATTCCCTCGCTCTCTGGTTCGTATTTGCTCCATGTGTCATACAGGCGCACAGCCTCAGAAAGGGCCTCACCCTTCAGCACAGGACCATGCAGCGGACAGATGGCCTGCACATCCAGAGCAGCTATTTTTTTCATAGCTATCTGCACCTGAGAACCATACTTACCGCAGATATTAAAGTAATATCTACGTGCCTCGCAAGCCCAGTCATCAGTCTCATTTACCAGTGCACCAAACTTACCAAAGGCATCGGCCGAGAAGAGCACCTTATCTGTGGTGTCGTAACTCATAATCACCTCAGGCCAGTGTATCATTGCTGCACCGATAAACTGCAGTGTATGCTTACCAAGCGCCAGTGTATCACCCTCTTTCACAGTAATCACACGTCCTGTAAAATCTACGCCATCAAAAAAGTTGGCCAGCATTTTTACAGCCTGAGCGCTACAAACCAGTTGCAAAGCGGGATAAGTCTCCAGCATCCAGGCAATCAGTGCCGAGTGGTCTGGCTCCATGTGGTGAGCCACCAGATAGTCTGGCTGGCGATCACCTAAAGCTGCCTTCAGATTGGCTTTCCACTCCTCACCCTTACGGGCATCAGCTGTGTCCAGCACTGCTATCTTCTCATCGTCGATGAGATACGAGTTATAACTCATGCCCTCGGGCACCACATACTGACTCTCAAACAAATCGATGTCGAGGTCATCCACACCGATGTACTTAATCGTATCACTAATCATATTCATAGTTCATATTATATATTCGCGTACAAAGTTACGAATAAGCGAGCAAAACACCAAAGGAATAAAGTATTTTTTTTCCCTGCATTATAGCCGCCCCTTATTATTGCAACGCCACACTCTATACCTTTAGGTTAGGGATTGTCGTTCTCTTCTTCGTTCTATATGGCATAGGTTATGCTTGGCTGATTGAACCCAAAGATAAGACCAGGAAGAAGATAGAGAAGGTATCGATAATTCCAAAATCGGAAAAGCGACAGACAGAGATACGGCAACCAAAATCTCTTTCCGCCATCTGGCCTGATACTTGCGAACAAAATGAGCGCGAGTTTGATGAGGCCTCGTATTACCAAGACCATTATGACGAATATCAGGATGATCCAGAAGATGAAATCCGCTTTCCACCAGAGATATTTGATGCCAATGATGATTAATGATATGAATATGAAGAAGTTCTTATTTATTGTAGCTTTGATTGCCCTACAGATTAATGTCCATGCAGTAACTGTAAAAGCGACGGACAATCTCAACGTGTATTACCCTGAATACACGAAGATAGACTTGGTATGTGGACAGATGCCTAAGACCACGCAGAAGGATGTGGATTTTTGCTGTGAGGCGGCTTTTACTGGTGAGCTGCTGAGAGGCTTTTGTGAAGTATCTGAAGGACTTCAAAGTGAAGCATGCCCTATATCTGGATATGGGTAGTGGATGGAACCATGCCTGGTATCGCGATAAAGGAAAGGTTGTCATACTTCATCCAAAGACCCACAATTTTTGCACTAACAGGATTACGTTCTATAAATGAGAGTAATCTCCTGCAACTTTGATAATATTAAAACATTAAGGACTGGTAATCGTCTTGTCCAACAGCAAAATAATACCATGACTGCTGAAACATCCATCATTTTAGCTTCGAAAATGCAGATTTTCTAGAGAATCATAAAATATTGGCAGAAAAAAGTGAGAAAATCATTCAATTTTCGTTTGAAAAACATCGAAAATCAGTGATAAGAATGCAAGAAAATCTAAAAACTAGTGACATATGACATAAATTGAATATATTTTATTATTATTCAAGTGGTTATAAAATTACTTAGTGACATAATAGTGACATAAAACCGACATAGAAGTGACATAAAAACGACATAATAGTGGCATCATCGCATATAATAGGCATGTAATGTGTACATAGTAAGCTAGCAGATACGAAGATATTGGGTTGCAACTTGAAAGACTATGAATAGTAGTGAAATTCTCTAGAGAATTCAAGCATTAGTAGGCCTCTAACGATTGAAGATAATAGTGCTAGTAGTTCAATTCTCTCGAGAATTCATTTACAAGACATAGATTAAGGCAGTGGAAGCACTAATGACGCGATGAGCGAGTATACTAGTCATCAGTTAGCATCCATAAGAGTGGTTAAAGTGGCGATAAATACAAAAAAATGCCACATTTATGTCGGATATATGTCATTTCTATGTCATTTTTATGTCACTAAGTGTCTCGTAAATAATCACATAATTATCTGATATTCAAATAATAGCAAAGACATTATGTCACTATGTCACTAAAAATGGAGAAATAAAGAAAATATATTTTAAATTATAGTATACAGAATGTCCGATGTCTGAGGAAAGAGAGAAGAAGGACAATGAAAGAAGTTTGAGTGTAGGGTGATGGTTAAACACAATTTCTGTAGTCCACTAGAAAAATTGCAAATACATTTGCATTTTTACTCGTTTATTCGTATCTTTCACCAACGGTGAAAATACTTTCGCTCGAAAAATTGCAAATACATTTGCATTTTTACTCGCTTATTCGTATCTTTGCAGCCTATAATAATAAATAAGGTATGAAGACGAAACATATTATGTATGAAACGAGTGGCACGTGCTCGAAGATGATTGACGTGACAGCGGATGAGAATAACGTGATACAGCAGGTATTCTTTATTGGCGGATGTAATGGTAACCTTCAGGGCATCAGCCAATTAGTAAGGGGACAGCACATCGACGACGTGCTACCCCGACTGAATGGTATTCGTTGCGGCATGAAGGGGACATCGTGTCCTGACCAGTTGTGCAGGGCACTGGAAAAGTTGAAGAATATGACGGCTGAATAAAAACAAGGAGGCAAAACTTGCCTCCTTGATGGTTTTGTTCGGTTTACTTACTTACGCTTCTTGGCTGCTTTCTGCCAAGCCTTGACCTCAGCAGGGGTAGCTAAGCCTTTCTTGATGCGGAACTCCTGACGAGCCAGGCGCATCTGTTCCAGAAAACGTTCGCTGGTGTGCAGACGGGCGTATGCTGCTGAGGCTGCCAGACGACCTGCATCGACGTCGCTCTGCCAGTGAGCACCAACGATGACGCGGCTCTCACCATACATGTAGCCACGAGCCAAGATGGTGTCGGCACAGTCAGGGTTAATCTCTGACAACAATAAGGCTGAACTCCAACCCAGAATAGTATGGCCAGAGGGATACGAACCATTTTTGCGCAGAGCTGGCTCATCCTCAGGATAGAGCGTCTGCTCGTGCATCCGCATAAAGGGACGACGACGCATGTAATACTTCTTGGGCAGTGTACAGATGCTGTCGCAGGTAGCTGTGGCATCGCGCAGCACCTTGTAAATCTCAGGGGTCTCTTCCTTCGAAATCTGCAGGCCGAAGGGTTCACTGAACTCACGGATAATGCAGTCCAAACCATACTCGGCATCGCGGATGGCAATGGCAGCACGCTGCTTGTCCTGACGCATCTGCTTGCCCCACATATACTGCATGATGTCGTAAGTAAAGTGGGCCCCAATAGTATCAGGAGGAGCCGGACACCATTTCAGCATATCGGGCATCTCCTTGGTTGTGAAATACGCTTCAACGTCACTCTGTGCCTGAGCACATACGGTGGCCATTGTCATGACGGCCAAAATCATTAACTTTTTCATATCACTCAATACAATTCATAAGGAAATCGACAGCACCATTGACACCAAACTTACGGACATCGAGCGAGATGTCATAGTTGGTGGCATCTGTCCAGTCGCGACCTGTAAAGGTCTTGGTATAGAGTTCGCGACTATAGTCGTTGTCGACAATCATGGCAGCAGCATCATGCTCGCTGATGTCATACTTCACAGCTATGCGGCGCTTACGGCAGTCGAGACTGGAGTGTACAAAAATCTTCAAGGCGTTGGGATGGTCGGCAAAAATGTCGAAACCACAACGGCCCACAATAACACATGACTCTTCTGACGCAATGCGCTTGATAGCTTCGGCCTGTGCACGGAACAAGGTATGACTGGTCTGGTCCTGTTCCTGTCCGTTGTACTCGGCATTGGCCATATAGTTACGATAGAAGTTTGTGAAGTCGTCGCGCCACAATGGGTTGCGAGCCTCAATCTTCTCCACAGCCTCCTCAACAGCATTGATACGTGCAGCCACCTCGTTCAGAATCTGCTTGTCGAGCAGTTTCACACCAAGTCTGCGAGCCAACTCTGCACCAATCTCGTGTCCGCCCGTTCCAAACTGGCGGCTGATGGTAATTACAAATTTGTCCTCTTTGTTCATAGTCGTTGGTATTTAGTGTTAGTATTATATATAATAATGTATTATTTCGAGGTTATTGCAGCAGATACCAATTCAGCCAGTCGACGAGCACCCTTACCGTCAGGATGGATTCCGTCGTCAAGCATGCCTGCGCCATCGCCTGTAAAGAGGGTATGCAGGTCGACAATCTCCAAGCCGTACTTCTTAGCCACCTCCTGCTGAATAGGAATAATCTCGTTGGCAATCACAGTCTCATTGATACCCCACGACGACTTCAGAGCAGGAATCGGCGTGCAAAGCAGGATGCGCGGCTTCTGGGGAGCAGCGACCTGAGCCTTCTTGGCTTTCTTGCCTTTCTTAGCAGACTTTGCAGACTGAGCCAAATCGGGACGCAAAGTAAGAATCATCTGCTCCAAGTCCTGACGGAACTCAGCACTATGTTGCCAGTTCTGGGGCTTAGAGTCGTTGGTTCCCAACTTAATCACTACGACGTCGGGCTTAAAGGCCTGAGCATCAGCCCATGCCAACTCCGTCATATAGGGTTGATCACCTTTATTGAGCATAGTACGTCCGCTAACGCCAAAATTCTTTACCCAATAGTCTTTGCCCAGCATACGCTGAAGCTGGGCGGGATAGCCTTGGCTGGGAGCCATATCAATACCATGTCCGTCAGTGATGCTATTGCCAATACAGGCTACACGAATAGCATCCGTCTTAGGCGTTTGACGCGCCTTGAGCCACTTGCCCAATGTAGAGAGCATCTCGTCACGATAAGCAAACCAAGGTCCGAAACCATAGCCGTGACCACCAGTAGGATAGACATAGAGGGCACACTCATTGCCTGCATTCCTCATAGATGTATAATAGGCCAAACCATTGGTAACAGGCGGAACCAGGTTGTCGTCGCTCGACATCACGATAAAAGCCGGTGGCGTCAGATGACGACGCACGGCGTTGTTAGTAGAATACTGCCTTACCAACTGCGGGTCCTTATGTCCCTCTTCACCAAGGAAGTTAATGCACGACCATTTATGTGATACGCGCTCATCCATCGAGATAACAGGATAGAATAGTATAGAGAAGTCTGGACGGGCGTCGAAGTCAGAGAACGTAGACACGACAGAGGCCAAATGGCCACCTGCCGAGAAGCCCATGATTCCGACGTCATGAGGATTGATGCCCCAGATACTGGCTGAGTCGCGAACAATACGAATACCTTTCTGAACATCACCCATCGGAATGGTGCGGTCGCCATTTGGCAAACGATAGTTCACTACGAAATATGCAATACCTTGTTTGTTCATCCAATCGGAAGCCATCGTTCCCTCATGGGTATTCGACAAGACAGAGTAGCCACCGCCAGGCACACCTACGACTGCTTTGCCAGAAGGCGTCTGTGGCAGGAAGCACACCATCTGTGCCTTACCGTCGTCGGTCAGGTTAAGAGTGAATTGACGTGCTGTCTGTGCATGAACATTTACTACAAATACGAGCAATGACAGCGTCACAAGAGAACGAATAGAGACT
>JAFVHO010000083.1 GCA_017474485.1 Prevotella sp. | reverse complement strand
TATCTATCGTAAGTATATTGACTATGCAAAAGTGAAATTCCAAGCAGAGCGTCATCCTGCCAAGTGGTTCCAGACAGAGATGATGGGACAGCAGAAGTATCCTGAAATCGGTATTTCTCCTATCGCTATCGACAAGGAGGTGGCTGGTGCCGACGCTGCTATTATCACCATTGGTCGTCAGGCTGGTGAGGGTATCGACCGCGATATCGCTACTGAGTTCAACCTCGTTCCTGAGGAACAGGCTCTCATCAAGGACGTCTGCAATGCGTTCCACCAGGCAGGTAAGCCCGTGGTGGTGATTATCAACTCTGGTTCTGTCATCGAGACTGCCTCTTGGAGCGGCTATCCTGATGCTATTCTCTGCGCTTGGCAGCCAGGTATGGAAGGTGGCAATTCTGTTGCCGACCTGCTCACTGGTAAGGTGAATCCTTCTGGTAAACTCACCATGACGTGGCCCATTGCTGCTACGGATCATCCTTCTACGAAAGGTTATCCTGGCACAATGGACTTCTATACCTACGAGGTGACAAGAGGTTACACGGGTCAGGTTGCAGGCTACGACTATACCAACCACGACGAGGACATCTATGTGGGCTATCGCTTCTTCGACACCTTCAATCGCGAAGTGGCCTACCCGTTTGGCTATGGCCTCAGCTATACCACCTTCGAGATGTCGAAACCCGTAGTCAAGGCCAAGGGCAAGGACGCTGTCGAGGTAAGCATCACCGTTAAGAATACGGGTGCTGTCAGTGGCAAGGAGGTGGCTCAGGTTTATGTTCAGGCACCCAAGGGCAAATTGGAGAAACCCGCACAAGAGTTGAAGGCCTTCGCCAAGACGCGCGAGTTGAAACCTGGTGAAAGTCAGACACTGACCATGACGATTCCTGTTCGCGACCTAGCCAGCTTCGACGAGGCTGGTTCACAATGGCTGACAGAAGCAGGCACCTATACCTTCCACATCGGCGCCTCAAGTCGTGACATCAAGGCCACTGCCCAACTGAAGCTTGCGGAATACACAGAGAAGACTACCAACGCCCTTGCTCCCAAGCAGAAATTGAACCTCTTGAAACAATAAGAGGGTTCGCATTTGGCTGCAAGAAACGCTAACCCCATCACCCTACACTCAATGTGGCTGAAAGACCGATGCACAAAGGGCTTGAGGACAGTGTAGGGTGCTCTTGGCCCTACACTGACCCTTACCTCACCCTACACTCAGACATCATTACTACAGGTAAGCCGAATACTGAAAGGAAACTGACGGACAGGGAAAGTAAGCTGCTGTTTTTCCGTAGGGAGCAAACTCTAATTCCGTAGGCTACGAACTCGCAGTCCGTGCCCGACGGACTGATGGCTTGCATTAATAGTATCGATTGCCAGTATTAATATCTACTGACGATGATATATTGAGTGGATGGAGAGTGGAGGGTCAGTGAGGGGTGAGGTAAGGGTGCGCTTGACCCTACACTCCTCTCAAGCCCTTTATACATCGGCATTCCAGAAGATTTGAGTGTAGGGTGTAGGCTAAATCGATAAAAAAGCTATTTTTGAAGAAAAGCTGAACCTGTTTGACTTGATGACTTCTTGCGTTGTTACTCCGAAAGAAATTTTGAATACTCTTGGAGTATTCCCGATTAGTCCGAAAGTATTGCCCCCATCCCCACTCAGATGTAACAGGACGAAGGCAGTACTTAACAAATATGCCTTTTAGGCTCTACGAAATAGTGGAAACCCATACCAGTCGAAGAAAGGATGAGGCCTTCGACGTCCACATCATCGACAAGGAGACCATCTTCACTGTAGTGCTGAAGAGCAAAGGTCCTCTGCGAAATCCTATTTTTAAATATGTGGACGAAGATGTTATGAATCTTGACAGGAACAACATGCGGCGTGCCGTTCTGACGCGTGTGTGCAAGGACATCAACCACAAGTACATGAATGGTATCAACTGCATCTATCTGAATTATAATCGAAAATAAAAAGACTCGAAGCTATCACAGCATCGAGTCTCATAGCTAAAGCGAACCATGTTCTGCTTTTGCTTACGCTCAGCAGAACCCGATAAACAGGGCTCTGCTGAACTCACTTGCAAACTTCAAATTTATCTAATGAATAGCAGCTCACGATATTTAGGCAGTGGCCAGAGTGCATCATCGACAATCAGTTCGAGTTTGTCAATCTCATAACGAATCGTGTCGAGTTTGGGCTCTACATTGTCGTGGTAGGCAATGGCCTTCTTGTGTTCATCCTCAATCTTGTTGGCCTTCTTACGAGCTTCAACAAGTTCCTCAACACCCTTTTCGATGGCGCTGGTGCGCTCGGCAATCTCCTGAATAATCTTTTTGTTACGGGCAGAGAGCTTGTCGGCAGTGTCGATGGGGAAGATGACTGCCATGTTGCCAACGTTCTTCAGCAACTGACTCTGATAGTGCGTAGCCACGGGGATGATATGGTTCATCGAGAGGTCGCCCAGTACACGGGCCTCAATCTGAATCTTCTTGGTGTAGGTCTCCCACTTCACCTCGTTACGGGCTTCCAGTTCCTTCTTGGTCATAACACCTAAGCTCTCGAACATCTGGATGCTTTCCTTGTCGAGGTAACGCTCGAAGATCTTCGGACATGACTTCTCAACATCCAAGCCGCGCTTCTCAGCCTCAACAACCCACTCGTCAGAGTAGCCGTTACCATCGAAGCGGATGGGCTTACAGGTCTTGATATCCTCGCGCAACACGTCAATGATGGCATGGAACTTAGCGCTGTGCTCAGTACCGGCGAGTTTCTTCTCGAACTCAGGAATCTTAGCATCAACACGCTTCTTGAAGTTTACCAAAGCCTCAGCAACAGCACTGTTCAAGGCAATCATAGCCGATGCACAGTTAGCCTCAGAACCAACAGCACGGAACTCAAAGCGGTTACCGGTGAAGGCGAAAGGAGAGGTACGGTTACGGTCGGTGTTGTCAATCAATAGTTCAGGAATCTCGGGGATATCCATCTTCAGACCCTGCTTGCCAGTCATAGCGAGGAAGTCCTTGTCGGCTTTCTCAATATGGTCGAGCAGCTCAGAAACCTGCTTACCGAGGAACGAAGATACGATGGCGGGGGGAGCCTCGTTGGCACCCAGACGGTGAGCGTTGGTAGCACTCATGATCGAGGCCTTCAGCAGACCGTTGTGCTTGTAAACACCCATCAGGGTCTCAACAATAAACGTAGCAAAGCGCAGGTTAGCCTCTGGGGTCTTGCCAGGAGCATGCAGCAGGATGCCGTTGTCGGTACTCAACGACCAGTTGTTGTGCTTACCAGAACCGTTGATGCCAGCGAAGGGCTTCTCGTGCAGCAGCACGCGGAAACCATGCTTACGAGCCACCTTCTTCATCAGCGACATCAGCATCATGTTATGGTCGACAGCCAGATTGGTCTCCTCGAAGATAGGAGCCAGCTCAAACTGGTTAGGAGCAACCTCATTGTGACGTGTCTTACAGGGAACGCCCAACTCCAAAGCTTGAATCTCCAGGTCACGCATGAAGGCAGCGACACGCTCAGGGATAGCACCAAAGTAATGGTCGTCCATCTGCTGGTTCTTAGCAGAGTCGTGACCCATTAGGGTACGACCTGTCAGCAACAGGTCAGGACGAGCAGCATAGAGACCTTCGTCTACGAGGAAGTACTCCTGCTCCCAACCGAGGTTAGAAGTCACCTTCTTCACTGAGGGATCGAAATAATGGCAAACATCCGTAGCAGCCACATTGACAGCATGTAGGGCACGCAACAATGGGGCTTTATAGTCGAGAGCCTCACCACTATATGAAATAAATACGGTGGGAATACACAGTGTATCATCAATAATGAACACAGGCGATGTGGGATCCCATGCAGAGTAACCACGGGCCTCGAAGGTAGAACGGATACCACCAGAGGGGAATGAAGAGGCATCAGGCTCCTGCTGAACGAGCAGTTTGCCAGTAAATTCTTCAACCATACCACCCTTACCGTCATGCTCAATGAACGAGTCATGCTTCTCAGCGGTTCCCTCAGTCAGAGGCTGGAACCAGTGTGTATAGTGGGTAACACCGTTTTCTACAGCCCACTGCTTCATGCCAGCAGCTACGGCGTCGGCTACAGTGCGATCCAGACGTGCGCCATTGTCGATGACATCAATCATCTTTTCATATACGTCCTTCGGCAGGTACTTATACATCTTCTCACGATTGAAGACCTTCTTTCCAAAATACTCATAAGGTCTCTCACTAGGGGCTTTTACGTCGAGGGGCTTCTTCTTAAAAGCCTCACCAACAACCTGAAATCTTAATGCTTCCATAATCTTTTTACTTTTATTTGGTTACACTTTGAAATAATCCGCTGCAAAGGTACGACGTTTTGCAAGAAAGAAAAGAGAAATTATGTCATTTTGTTTGCAAAAACATTTAGAAAATGACAGTTTGTAAAGTATTTACTATTAAATAACGTCATTTTGTTATCATTTTGTCGTCAAAAGCTATCGTTTCGTTACAAATTGTCAAAAGTACAATTGTTCGGGGATAAAAAAGTAAGTAGGTATTTGTGTACAATATCTTTTTGAATTACCTTTGCAGCCGAAAAGATACATAGTGCAAGTATAAATAAGGATAATATGACAAAATGTAAACTTCAAACAAAAATGAGTACACAAGAAAAAAGGAGGATGCAGAAAGGTCTCTATCAACCAGACTACGAGCACGACGCTTGCGGCGTGGGTATGGTAGTAAATATCCATGGCGGAAAGAGTCATGAACTGGTGGACAATGCACTGAAGGTGCTGGAAAACATGGAACACCGTGGCGCCGAGACACGCGACAAGACCGGTGATGGTGCGGGTATCATGGTACAGATACCCCACGAGTTTATTCTGCTTCAGGGAATCCCTGTGCCTGAAAAGGGCAAGTATGGTACAGGACTGGTCTTTCTGCCTAAAGATGAGAAGGCGCAGCAGGAGATTCTGAGCGTGATG
>JAFVHO010000082.1 GCA_017474485.1 Prevotella sp. | reverse complement strand
GATGATTCATGTCCTGAAAAGCGTCTGATATCTACATAATATGCTGTATACAAATGGGTTGAACCGTATTTGTTGAAAATCTTTCAGGTGCAGAGGGTGCAGAAAGTGCAGCATATTTTCGTTGACGTAGCAATGTAGTGATTGAGGGTGACTCATCGCCGAAGTCTGGAAATAGACTGTATCACTTCATCGGTACGATAATAAGATACTATATGGGTTACAAAGAAAGATTGCTTTGATAAAGGTTTCAAAAGCCATTCATTCTTGATTTCCATCGTAAACTCTGGGTTGAGGTTCTTTGAAGAAATAAGAACTGCATAAAACATACCATCCTCGGCATCCTGCAACTTGTCGGTAGATAATACCAATGCCATGTGAGGCTTAACATTCCCATCAGGCAGTTGGTACGGAACCTCAACTATTTCACGTTGTGAGACTCTATTTACAGCCATTTCTCCACAGGTTTAATAGTCTTACCGATATTGGAGTCTATAATTTCCTTCCAGGATGTGTCTTCCGGCATCGGAGGCATTTCCTTATTGTCAAAACGCGCCTTCAGTTCAGCATCGGTTGGAGTACAATTAGCGCGTCTTCTAACTTTTGCCACTCTCTTGTCTGGCACGATAGAATGACACACTAAAGCATCAACTTGCTGTTGAAGCCAAACTTGCAGCGAAAGACCGTTGAGACAACGCTCTGCCTCAGCAGCCAATTGGTCATCTATGACAACACTATATGTACACATATATCCGTATTTATTTCTCTGCCTGCAAAGTTACGAACTAATTTTGAGATTTCCAAAATTCTGCACTAAAATATTATTTAGGACAATTAGGGCTTATCCGAAAAATTCCTTCCGGGTTTCAGATTTAGTACACAGAGACGCAGAGCTTCACAGAGGATTAATACAGGAACCCCAGCATCCAGAGGGGAAGTTTGGCACCATCGGGCATGTCCCAGTCGTCAGCGAAGACGTAGGAGTCTTTCACGCCAGCTATCTGCGAGAAATCCTTGCTGCGACCGCCAATCTCGAAGGTGTATTTGCCATCCACTTTGAAGTCGCCCTGAGCCCTGCCATATTCTACGGTATGCGACTCTGCGAGACAGCTTATAGCAAACGTCTCGCGCAGAGTACCGATATCCGTCTTCGTGGGAGCCAGCGCATAGAGTATGTTGGGATTCTCAAGATAAACCTTGTCGGGCTTGGTAAGTTTACCTATCTTCTTCTTGTCGGAATACAGCAGGTTGAGCACTTTGGCATCGCCCAGATACTTGAGGTATTCCACCACTGTGTCGCGGCCAATCTCAAGCGCAGCGGCAATCTTGTTGGCATTCAGTTCGAAGGGCACTTCGCTGCAGATGAGGGCAATAAGTGCCTGCAGCTTTCTGACATTGGCCACATCTACCTTGCAGATGCGGGGCAGTTCGGTCTCGATGATATAGTTGACCACCTGCTCGATCCTCGTGTAATACTCGCCTTCACCTTCAAGCAGGAAGGGATAGTAGCCTTTCTCCAGATACTCCTTGAACAGGGCGACGGGCTTACACTTCGAAGTAACCGTCTGCCAAAGGTCGTAAGGATGGGCCAGGATGTCTTCCAATGACCATCGGGGGAACGACAGACCGTGATAGAAGCGAAGTGCCTCACGGAACGACAATCCAGGCATCGTGTATCTGATGGCGCGACGAGAGAGGTCAGCGTCACCTTCCCTCAATTGGAGCAGGGATGAACCGCTCACAATCATCTTCAGGTCGGGGAACAACTCGTAGATTTCTTTGATTTCACGGCTCCAGTCCGAAGTGCCGGAGTGGTATTTGTGAATCTCGTCGATGACCAGCAGTTCACCGCCACGCATCACGAATTCTTCAGCCAAGCCCACCAGCGTGCGCATAGAGAAATCGACGGTATCTGCAGAACAGTACAGCGCGCGGTGGTCGCCTAATTCGTAGTGCTGTTTCAGATACTGCTTGAGGAGGGTTGACTTGCCCACACCCTTGGCTCCCATAATACTAATAAGCTGGGCGTTCCAGTGAATATCGCCCATCTGGTCGCGGATGATTTCCGTCTGCGTATTGGCCAATAGTCTGTCACTTTTCCTAAACAATGCATCCATAAGAAGCGGTTTATACTATTTTACGGTGCAAAGATAATAAAAATGTTGCACGCAAGCAACACTTTTTCAAAAAAATGCAGTCAAGGGGCAACATTTTTTTAGTACACAGAGACGCAGAGCTTCACAGAGGTTTTTACGGGTCCCTCTATCCATGTACTAATGAGATCAAAACCTGGGAAGTTCACCGTCAGTAAAAAGTGCAGTCTATTGGCAATCAGTTAAGATTTAGGCTCCAAAATTTGGAATATTCAGAAAAAGTTCATAATTTTGCATCGTCGGGCATAAAAAGTTTTAAACATGGAACAACAGACGGATATACGATGGATTCAACGGTATGCAAACTTTCACAAGGCATGCAGCAGACTTGTGGCTGTGACTGAGGCAGACAGATTCATGGACGATTTGTCTGATCTTGAAATCGAGGGGCTTGTGCAGCGCTTCGAGTATACCTTCGAATTGGCGTGGAAAGTGCTGCAAGACCTGCTGATTTATAAGGGTTACGAATTTATGATGGGACCCAATGGCACGTTAAAGATGTCTTTTGATGACGGGCTTATTGCTGATCATGATGGTTGGTGGAAAATGGCAAAGTCGCGTAACACGCTGAGTCATGTGTACGACGAAGAAGAGGTGTTACCAATAGTCAAGTTGATATATAGCGATTATGCGCCACTCTTAAAGAAATTGGATGAAGAACTAAATATTCTTTCACAAGACAGTAATTATAAACAGATATGAAGTTCGGGCTTAGCGATACGGTTATCAAGGAACTGCAGGATGTGTTTCGGAGGCATACGAACATCAAGAAGGTTCTGATTTTCGGCTCACGGTCGAAAGGTAACTATCGTGAAGGTTCGGACATCGACTTGGCGGTTATTGGTGACCATATCGATTACAATCAGATTTTGACCATATTGTGCGAAATCGACGATCTGGAGCTACTTTATTCTATCGACTTGCTGGATTACAGCAAAAAGGCGGGTACGCCCATTGGTGACCATATCGATAGAGTAGGACAAGTATTCTACGAGGCTGCATAAACTTCGCAACGCTATTCAATAGAGTCCGTGTGACTCCGTGCCTTTGCGTCTCTGTGTACCATAATTAATCTACACAGAGACGCAGAGTATTCTTTGTATAAATGAGGATATGCGGGCAATGTCACCGGACCACGACTCGCTTGCCGTTGTGGATATACAGTCCGGGCTTCGTGACCTGCACGCGACGGCCTAACAGGTCGAAGAATTTCTCATTGTCTACATTTCTCATTGTCTTAATTTCAGAGATACCCGTCACGACACCCTTATTCTGTACCTTCTCAGCCTCAGCCCAGGCATCGGCATCGCTCTTTAGGTCGCTGCCTAAGTAGTAACCAGTATGAGTCGGCTGGTTGTAACCAATGTTTTGATTCAAACAACTCAGCCAGTAACAATGGTCGGTCATGAGCCAAGGGAACTTATGGGTGGTGGGATACCAGGTAGAAAAAATCTTGATGTCCTGCAAACGCGTGGCATCGGGCACAATCACCTCTTCGCGCCAGTCGCCTACAAGGTCACCATACCACGACGGATTGGACTTGGTGCCATTGATGAAGGTCTCGCTGTAACGATACATGGTGAAGGTACGACCGTACTTAGGACTCTGGATGATATTGTCCTCGATGAGTTGGCGCGACAAGTTGCCGTCGAACCATACGGCCATGCCGCAACCACCCTTCTGTCCCTTGGTATTGATGGTGGTCTCGGTGCCATCCTGCTGGATATAGTTGCCCTGATAGTAAAAGAACTCACAGCCAGAATATTCGGGAAAGAAGTCGCCCACCAGACAGCGACCCATATCGTTGTCGGTACTGCCGTCTTTCTGCCAGATGACGCTTCCGTCACGGGCATCGTGCAATGCCACCATCGTACGACCACTCTCCAAACAATGGAACATCTGCAAGCCCTCACGCTCGGGCAGGAACTTACCCACATGGTTAGCATCGCCATGTCCCAGGCCGGTATTCCAAAGACCTATACCATCGTGGTCGACAGCCATCGAGCCATACATCACCTCGTCGAGTCCGTCACCATCGAGATCAGCCACATTCAGTGAGTGATTGCCTTGTCCGGCATAAGTGCTGTGCTTTTGGCCATCCTTGCCAGTACCACCATCGTTGGTGTCGAAGCGCCAACGCTTGGTCAGGACGGGAAAGCCGTCCTGCACACGGTAGTCCCATGCTTCGATGACGCTGTGGGCATACACCCCACGTCCGAAAATAACGGAGGGTAGACCCGTCTCGTCGAAACAGCCCACACCGACACGGAATGAGCATGCACGTTTCCAATAATCATCGCCCCATGAACTGCTGGTTTCGCGGTTGATGAAATGGTCACGGGCCAGTTCACGCCCCGTCTTGCCATCAATGATACTGATAAACTCAGGGCCTGCCGAATTGTAGTGGTCTATCCATCCGGGACTGCTCGAGTTCAGGTTGCCCCACGTGCGATAATCTATGATGCCGTCGTCGTTCGTGTCAGGAATCTGCTGGCCGTCGCCAAATACGGTACCTTCGCAGGTGCGGATAGCCATCTCTGCACAGCCGTCGCCATCAAGGTCGGCAATGGCAAAACTCGACGAATTGCCGAGAATAATGCCTGGACCGCCCTTGATGCGCCAAAGAAGCGTGCCGTCCAACTTGTAGGCATCCCAAATAACCGCCCAAAGGCAGTCCTGCTGCGAGTAGCTGGCACCTGAGCCGTCGCTGACGATATTACCGTCGGCATCCTTCACGCTCTGCAGGCGTTTGACGACTATCTCAAACACGCCATCGCCATCCAGGTCGCCCACGCTCACATCGTTGGCAGTATAGACAATCTTCGACGTATTCTCATACACATCCTTCGTATCGGCCAGTGGGATGCTGATATAGGGCAAGCCGCCACTGACCTGAGCTTTCGTCAGCGTAAAGGTAGAAAGTGTCTCAGTGCTGCCCGCGTAAGTCAGGCGGTAGTGGTTGTCGGCAGTGGTGCTGGCCGTACCATCCTGATAGCAGGTACGGTTAAGAATATTCGTGGCTATCTTCTTTTCCGTTCCAGTACCGATGGTACGGTAAAGGTCGAAGCCCGTGGCAGCATTGTCGCCCGGCAACATGCGCCACGTAACAAGCACCTTACCCGTATGCTGCTGATAGTCAGCAAGCGAAGCATTCTTTGCCCCATTGATGCTAGCCCACAGAGCACGATCCTGCAGGAAAACTGTTTGGGCCATACCCTCAGCCGCCAACAGTAAGCATAGCAGTGTCAGTAGCTGTTTCATCATACTTTATCAATTAATTACCTTTCTCAGAAATAAACTCCACTTCGACGATGCGCAGCTCGCTCTTGGTGTCGCCACCGTTCTTGGCCTTGAACAGGTCGAGTTCGCCAGCGGCAGGTTCCGCCACTTCGACAATACCGCCAAAGGCATCTTTATCTTTGCCTGCACCTTTCAGACGAATGGTTATCTCGTCGGTCTTCACCTGCTGGGCTGGCGTCAGATGGATGTAGCCCAAACTGCGCTCCGTGTCGCCACTCCATATCAGTTTCTTGCCAGCGTAGACTTCCAGAGGATAGCTACGCAGGCGCCAGCCAGTAAGTTTCAGACAGATGTCGCTGATGACAGCCTTGCGCTCCAGCTTATAGGTAATCCAGGCAGTAGACAGCTTGCCATCGTTTTTCCACTCCGACAGTTCGTTGTCGTCAAAGCTGCGTGCAGCATGCTCGGAGTCATAGCCCGCCTTGGCTGTCTTGATGCCTATGCCAACGGCACGTTCCTGATATGACGGGGTCGGCGGCGTCTCGCCCCGGCTCAAGTTTCCCTTCAATGTCAATGCCGGCATCTGCATGGCTATGTCGACAGCATTGGTCTTGATAACAGTTTGTTGAACATCTCTGAGTCCTTCAGCACTGGCATAGACGGTGATGGTGCCTGCATGGACGGTGCTACGTACCAGCACACGATTGATGCCACACTCCACGGGCAAGGCCATAGACCCGACATAGTTGTCGGAACGTCCTGTAGCAATACCGCCAATCCAACGGCCTTCACCCATCAGCGAAAAGTTAATCAGGCGGTTGTCTAACGGACAGCGGCGTCCTTGTTTGTCGACAACCTCGACCTGAATCAATGCCATATCAGCACCGTCGGCCTTCATACCTTCAGGATTCTCGATAGTCGTCAACTTAAGGCGATAGGGTTCGCCAGCAGTCTCCAACTTATAGTTCGAGCCATCACGGCCTTTTGCTTCGAGAATACCAGGCTCATAGGCTACTTTGTCGAAGGTGTAGAGGTAGCGATAACTCTGTTTACCCTTACCAAGGCTCATGCCGTTCAAGAACAGTTCTACCTCGTCAGCTGTCGACACAACGTAAACGGGCTTCACCGTCTTTGCAGGATAGTTCCAGTGTCCAATGATATAGGTCTTTGGTTGTTCGTCGTCTACCCATCCGTTCCACATGACCTGATGCGCAAAGAAGGCATCCTTGGGGATGCGCATGGCATCGGTAACACCACTGGTGCGATAGTTCGACTCACCGCGATGGTGAGTGTTGGTGTCGGAGAACACAATCTTCACACCACCTGCAGAGACGCGGGTACCCGTGCCAGGACGCTCACGCCAGTAGTCGTACCAACGGCGTACCATCTCGATGGCAAACTGATCCATGTTATGGTTATAGTCATTGGCTGGCTTGCCACGATAGAGCGGACCGTCGCCCTCCTTATGGAAGGGATAGCTGTACGCGTCCCAATACTTGCGCAAGCCCTCGTCGCGACAGTATTCCATGGCCCACATGGGGTGTTTGTGCGATTTGTTGATATACAGCATCTCACCACCATACTCCGCCTCGTCGATGTCCAGCATCTCACGACTGCCGATAGCCCGTCCGCCGTGAGGGTCGAATTGGTCGCGAATGCCCTTCATTTCAAGCATGTGTTCGCGGCTGATGCTCTCGTTGCCACATTCGTAGAAGATAATGGAAGGATTATTCCTATTATAGATAATGGCGTCGCGCATCAGTTCCGTACGCTGGTTCCAACGGGGACCTTCCACGTCCTTCTCAGCATCACCGGCAGGCATGGCCTGGATCAGGCCCACACGGTCGCATGACTCAATGTCCTGCTTCCAAGGCGTCACGTGCATCCAGCGCACGAGGTTAGCACCCGATTCCACCATCAGGGCATTGCTATAGTCACTGAGCCAGGCAGGAACAGAGATGCCTACGCCAGGCCACTCGTTACTTGTGCGCTGGGCATAGCCGTGCACCATAAGTACACGGTCGTTGAGCCATATCTTGCCCTCACCAAAGCGCGTCTTACGGAAGCCAGTCCTTGTGGTGACTATGTCGACGGGGGAACCGTCGACCACGAGGGCCGTCTTCATGGTATACAGGTAGCCGTAGCCCCACGACCAGAAGTGCAGACTGCTGACTGCCTGCTGGGCTTTGACTATGCGCGTCTCACCAGGTTGCATGACAACGGGCTCACCTTGGAATTGGGCCACCTCATTGCCGTCGGCATCAATCACTTGGGCACGAAAAATAAAGGTACGCGCACGAGAATCCTCGTTACGCACCTGTGACTCGGCATGTATCACCGCCTTGTGGTTAGAGATGTCAAAGTCCGTCGCATAGATGTATGTGCCCGTCGTTCCTAAGTTTGAATAGAGGGGCAGCGTCTGATAGAGTTTGCCGGTGACGTGCAGATAAACGTTCTTCGGAATGCCTCCGTAGTTAGCGTTGAAGTTCTTGTCGTTCCACTGGTAACGGCTATCATGCTTGCGTGAACGGTAGTTCCAACTGTTGTCGCAGCGCACGGCCATGACATTATCTCCTTCTTTAATATACGGCGTCAGGTCGAAACCGCAAGCCATCACTCCATTTTCGCTAAAGCCCAGATGATGGCCGTTCAAGTAGAAGTCGGCACCTTGGCGCACACCCTCGAACTCGATGAAGACCTTGGAGTCGCTCCCATCCCCACCGAAAGAGGCGGGAATCGAGAAAGTCTTGCGATACCAGCAGATGGTATCGGTGAGGTCAACGATATCCTTCATGAACGCCTCGTGGCCATTGAAGGCATAGGG